>JACCSF010000384.1 GCA_013813135.1 Thermoleophilaceae bacterium
CCGGCGCATCGCCGGTGCGCTAGGGATCGGCTGGGCGCTGGACGCCTTCGAAGTGCAGATCATCGGCAGCGTGATCCCGTCGATCGCTGCGGACTTCGGGCTCTCCAAGGCTCAGCAGATCGCCGTCTTCGTCGTCTGGTTCGTTGGCATCGGAATCGGCGCGACGCTGTTCGGTTACCTCGCCGACCGCGTCGGCCGCCGCCGGTTGTTTGTCGCCACACTGGTGCTCTACTCGCTCGCGGCGATCGCAACCGCCGCCTCGCCTAACTACGGCGTCTTCATGTTCTTCCGTTTGCTCACCGGGCTCGGCGTGGGTGGTGAGTACTCGGCGGTCGCCTCCGCGATCTCCGAGTTCATGCCCGCCCGCGCTCGCGGCCGCACCAACGCGCTCGTGATGAACTTCTGGTCGATCGGCGGCATCGTCGCGGGGCTGGTGTCGATCCTGTTCGTCACCGCACTGCTGGGTGCACACGGCTGGCGCTACGCGCTCCTGTTCGGCGCCGTCAGCGCCGCCTACGCGTTGTACGCGCGCCGCCTGATCCCGGAGTCGCCGCGCTGGCTCGCCTCGCAGGGCCGCCTCGACGAGGCCAACGCCGTCATCGAGCAGATCACCGGCCTCAAGCGCAAGCGGGCCGAGTACCTGCCCGAGGAGCTGAACACGAACGCCCGTGCGCAGCTCGGTGAGCTCTGGCGCGAGCACCGGGGCCGCCTCCTGTTCGGAATGGCTCTGGACTTCTCGGAGGCCGCTGCCTACTACGGCCTGTTCACGTTCATCTCTGTGTTCGTGCTCACCAACGGCGTGGTCGAAGTGCCTTCTGGCACGGTGCCCTACTACTACGTGATCGCCAACCTCGGTGCGCTCGCCGGCGGCCTGCTCGTCGCGCGGGCGCTAGACGGCGCCGGCCGGAAGCCGACCGTCTTCCTCTCCTACACAGCCGCATCGGCCTCGACGTTCCTCGTGGCCGGGGCCGCCACCACTGGATCGCCGGCCCTGACGCTGGCCGCGTTCACGATCGCCGTCTTGTTCGCTACGAGCGCGTGGGTCTCGGCCTACCCGACCTTCACCGAGCTGTTCCCCACGCACCTGCGCGCCACCGGCGTCGGCGCAAGCGTGGCTGTCGGACGCCTCGGCGCGATCCTTGGAGCGGTGGTGCTCACCGAGACCGCCACGAGCTTCGGACTCTGGAGCGCGTTCGCCACGCTCGCCGGCTTCTGGGCCATCGGCGCGATCGCTGCCGCCATCTGGTGGCTGCGCGGGATCGAGGCGCGCGGCATGAGCCTCGAGGCGCTCGCCCGAGCATGACCTCCGACATCGAGCACCTCGTCACCGCCTCCGGCATCGCCGCACCGATCGCGTTCGTGGCGATCTACGCGCTGCTCACCGTTGCGCTCGTGCCTGGCAGCGCGCCGTCGGTGGTCGCTGGCGCGCTGTTCGGCGCCGCTTGGGGCTCACTGCTGGTCTTGCTCGGTGCCACGCTGGGCGCGAGCGGGGCGTACCTAATCGCGCGCCGCCTCGGCCGGGCGCCGTTGCGCGCCCGCGCCGGGGCGCGCTTCGCCGGAATCGACGAATGGGTCGCCCGCCGCGCGTTCCTCACCGTCCTCTACGTCCGGCTGATCCCGATCTTCCCGTTCAGCGCCGTCAACTACGCCTTCGGTCTCACCAGTGTCGAGCCGCGCCCCTACATCACCGCTACCGCGCTGGGGATACTCCCCGGCACCGTTGCGTTGGTCGCACTCGGCAGCTCGCTGCGCGACCCCAGCTCGGCGAGCTTCCTGCTTGCAGCGGGGGCAATCGCGGGGCTGGCGCTGATCGGATCACTCGTCGCCCGCCGCCTCCGACCGCCCGCTCCCTTCACAGACGACGGGCCAAAACGCACAGCGACGGATAGCCGCGCACATTCCAGCGAGCTTCCATCACCGTGAACCCCTCCGGGGGCAGAGCCACGCGAGGGTCCAACGCGCGCAAGCCCCCGTAGCGATCCGGCCGGCGCGCGGCGAGCTGATCGAACACGCGTGCCAGCCGCCGCGCCAGACCGGCGTCCGGTATCGCGGGAGTCACGGTGACCAGTCGCCCGCCTGGCCGCAGCACGCGCCGCAGCTCAGCGAGCACCAGCGCCCGGTCGGCATCCGCGACGACTTGGAGCAGGTACGACGCGCTGGCGACGTCGAACTCCGCGTCCGCGAAGGGCAGCGCGCGGGCGTCGGCGACCTGCACGGACCAACAGGCTGGCAGCGCACCTACGCGCGCGAGCATCGCCGGCGAGGTGTCGACGCCGATCGCCTCGCGCGGGCGGGCGGGACGGCTTGCCAGTTGGCGCAAGACCTCGCCGGTTCCGGTGCCGACGTCGAGCGTCCGCTCGTCGGCGGTCGCCGCCAGCAGGTCGAGCGCGGTCCCCACGGCGCACCGCTCCAGCCAGAGCTGACGATCGTAACGGCCACTCAGCCGTTCCCATGCGTCGGTGGTAACGCCGTCACTCACGGGCACTCACTTGAATCGCCTTATCGCGTGACCGCGACGTCGACGCGGTGATAGCCCGATGCACCCGCGGGATGCGGCGATCGCCGCCGAGCGTCCTGCGTCGCGCCGGTCCCGTCGGTGGCGCGACACACCACCACGTAAGCGCCAGGGCGCGGCGGCGTCCAGCGGTACGCCCATCTTGTCCATGCCCACCGCGACAAGGGCGGTTGGAGCTGGGCTCGATTCCAGCTGCGGCCGCCGTCGGTCGAGACGTCGACGCCTGTGATTCCGCGGATGCCGGCCCAGGCGACGCCGGCGACCCACGTGGGCTCGCCGGTACGGGCGCGGCTGGGGGTGTCGATGCGCGACTGCGTGCGGACGACGGCGGATGCAGACCAGCCCTGCTGCGCCCAGTAGCCGCGATAGGGACGGTCGACGAGCTCGATGGACGTCACCCACTTCGGGTTGAGCATGCCGTAGAGCGCAGGAAGGCGCAGGCGGCAGGGAAAACCGTGCTCGCGGCTGAGCGCCTGCCCGTTCTGCGCGATCGCAAGCTGCGCGCTCGGGTGCATCGCGGTCGTCAAGGGGATGCCGGCGGAGTAGCCGTCGGCACACCGGACCACTAGAGACGTGGCGTCCGCCCGCGGGCGGACGCGCCTGAGCACGTCCGCAAGCCGCGGACCCTCCCAGCGCGAGCAGCCGACGAGCGGCCCGCCGACACGGTTTGAGATACACGTCACCACGGAGATCTCGTCGACGACCGCGAACTCGCGCTGGAGCTCGAGGAACCCGACGTCGAGCGGCTCGTCGACGAGGCCGTCGACGCGCAGCCGCCAGGACGGGCCGTCGACGACCGGATCGTTGATGTCGATGTCGACGACGTAATGGTCCGCGGCGCTGGTGAGCTCACCCGTCAGGCCCGAGACATGCGGGAACGGCCCGCGCGCAGGCGCGGCGGCCCGAGGCAGCGCTCCGGTCTGCAGCCGTCGCGGCTTTCCGATCACGCTCCCGATCACTCGACTGAGCGGGTCCGCAGCGACGAGCGCGCCGACGGTGACGGTGCCGATGGCGACGATGACCTGCCGTCTGGCCGGGTCCGCTTGGCGCGGCTCTGGTCTTCGTCGTAGCGCCGACAGCGCAGCGCCGTAGGCGCCGCCGGCGACCGCCGCCGCCATCAGCGCCCCCTGCAGCGAGTGCTCCACCGGCGTGGCCAGGCCGCCCGCGAAGACGATCATGCTCCAGGCCAGCGCGGCGCGCGCCGAGGACCGCAGCTGTACGGCGACCACGCCGCCAGCGAGCACGAAGAACGCCACCACACCACCCGTCAGCAGCTGCTGCGCGGCGTGCTGCAGGCGGTCGATCGCAGCCGTGGCGACCTCGCCGGGCGTCACCCGGATCAGGCGGTCTGCGAGCGCGGTGGGCGCGAAGGGAATCCGGGGCGAGCCGCGGTGCGCCACCCAGCCGAGCGCGAGCGCGGGTGCGGTGGCGAGCGCCCCGCCGAGAAGCGCAGACCACCGCGCCCGCCGCTCGGTCACTTGACCGTGAGCGTGCCCTGCATGCCGGCCTCGCGATGGCCCGGCACCGAGCAGTAGAACGTGTAGGTACCGGGCTTGAGGTCGGCGCTCACCCTCGACGTGCCGCCCTGACCGACGACCTCGCCGTGCTTGTCGACACCGCTGCCCTCGATCGAGACGTCGTGGGAAAGCGGTGCGGGGTTCGCCATGACGATGGTGACTGAGCCCGCCTTGGCTTCGAGCCCCTTCTTGTCGTAGCGCAGCTCCCCGTCCGGATCGGCTCTGAGGCTCAGCCTCGCTCCCGCACCGCCCGCAGGGGCCGAGCTCGATGTGTTCGTACCACCATCGTCATCATCCCCGCCGCCACAGCCTGCGACCGCGAGCGCCGCGACGGCGGTCCCGGCCATCAGCACGCGCCTAGCCGACATCGAGCTTCACCGACGCCTGGGCCTTCGGGGTCGGGGCGTGCTGGTTGTCCTCGAGGATCGCGAAGAACGTGTGCGGCCCCGGCTCGATGCCCGCCAGCGAGACGTGGAAGGTGCGCTGGCAGCTCATGCCGAGCATCGTGGCCATGCCCATCATGCCCTTGGTCGTCGAGTCGACGTTGGCGTGCCAGTGGCCGTAGCCCGCAACGTCTTTCTTGCCGTACAGGTCGCAGGAGAACTCGAAGTTCTTTGGCTGTACTGTCAGATCGAAGTCGCCGCGAACCGTGCTGCCGGGCTTGGGCGAGACGATCCGGATCGAGGGCGTACCCTTCTCCTCGCCGGTGATCTCCGGCAGGGGCTTGGCGGGCTGGTAGGTGAAGCTGACCTTCTTCTCCGCCTTGAGGTCGTCTGTGTGCTGGTTGTCGGCCGGAATGAACTGGAGCGTGTGCTTGCCCGGAGCGACGTTCTGCAGACTGACCTGGTCGCGATCGGAGCAGAACATGTCGATCAGGGCTCCGTCCAACTCGACGTGGTAGTGGCCGACCCCGTCGCGGTGCGCCGTTCCGGCGAAGCGGCAGTCGACCTTGAAGTTCGACAGCCGCACGTCAAAGGGCACCGCGTCACCGGTCACGACCTTGCCTGCCGGCGGCGAGGCGACCGAGACGGACGCCCCCGTGTCGACGGTCATGTGAGACTCGCCGCCCGCCGGCTTGGCCGGGACCGCCGACTTCGAGGCATTCCCGCCGTCGTCGTCGGACCCGCAGCCGGCCGCGATCAGGGCGGCGCTGGCGAGCGGCAGAGCCAGATAGCGCTTCGAGAGCATGCATTCCTCCTGGGGTCGGCGCCGGCGCTAGCGGACGACGCAGCGGGGAAATCTCGGGACCTTCCTTCGTATGACCTCCTAGCCGGGACGACGGTTCAACGACAAGCGCGAGACAAGAGGTCCCAGCGCGCCAACCTCCAAGCGGGGGCGCAGCGAGCTCCGGCGTGGACTCCAGGGCGGAGGCAGAAGCCCCCCGTGGAAGCGTCAGCTATCTCGCGCGGAGTACGAGGCCGACCAGCGACTGGCTGCCGTTCTGAAGGGTGCCAGCCGACCCATCAAGCACGTAGGCGAGGTGGCTTCCGGGGTTGAACTCGGTGAGCGTCTCGCGAAGCGCGCTCGCGGTCGCAGTGGCACAGGTAGCGGAGCGGCGAATCCTTTCCGGCCATGGCATGTCAGAGGGATGCAACGCGATATACCCGACCAACGACGTGCAGCCGGAGAAGACAATGAAACGCGTGTTCGACGTAGTTGTAATCGGCGCCGGCCCGGCCGGCGAGATCGCCGGCGGCCGCCTCGCCGAACGGGGTGGCAAGCGGGTCGCCATCGTCGAGAGCCATCTTGTCGGTGGCGAGTGCTCGTTCTATGCCTGCATGCCCTCGAAGGCGCTGCTCCGTCCCCAGGAAGTGCTCGCGGAGGCGACCCGCGTGCCGGGCGCCGCGGAGGCCGTCAGCGTTCGAGTGGATGCCGCCGCCGCGCTGCGCCGTCGCGATCGGATCGTCAACGATCTCGACGATGCGAACCAGCTGCCGTGGCTCGAGGCACGCAACCTCGAGCTGGTGCGCGGCCACGGCCGCCTCGACGGCGAGCGCCGCGTACGCGTGGCTGACGACCTGCTGATCGCGCGCGAGGCAGTGGTGATCGCTGTCGGCAGCGGCGCGGCCACGCCGAGGGTTCCCGGGCTCGCGGAGGCGGGGGCCTGGTCCAACCGGGAGATCACCACCACCAACGAGATCCCCAACTCGCTGATCGTGCTGGGCGGCGGCGTGGTGGGAGTGGAGATGGCGCAAGCCTGGCGCTCGCTCGGCTCGGAGGTCACCGTCATCGAGGCCATGCAGCGCCTACTGCCTCGGGAGGGGCCGTTCGCCGGCGCCGAGCTCGAGGAGGCCTTCGAGGTGCACGGCATCGACGTTCGCACCGGTGTCGAGGCGGCCCGCGTCACCCGCCGGGACTCGTCTATCACCGTCGAGCTCGAGGGCGGCGTGCGGATCGCCGGCGAGCGCCTGCTCGTCGCCGTCGGGCGCAAGCCGCTCCCCACTGACCTCGGCCTGGAGACGATCGGGCTCGAGCCCGGGAGCTATCTCGAGGTCGACGAGCGCCTGCGCGTGCGAGGGCTCGACTGGCTCTACGCCGTCGGGGACGTCAACGGCCGCTCGCTGCTCACCCACAGCGGCAAGTACCAGGCCCGCCTTGCCGCGGATCACATCCTGGGTGAAGAGGTCCGGGCGCGCGGGGACGGGGCGGGCGCGCCGCGGGTGGTCTTCACTGACCCCGGGGTGGCGGCCGTCGGCCACACGCTGGCGTCCGCCGACGCGGCCGGCATCGCCGCCGAGGCCATCGACCTGGCCACGGGCGGGACGGCCGGCGCGAGCTTCCACGGCCGCGGCGCCCGCGGCACCACCCGTTTCGTGGTCGACCTCGAGCGCGAGCTGCTGATCGGGGCCACCTTCGTCGGCCCCGAGGTCGCCGACCTCCTCCAGGCGGCGACCGTGGCAGTGGTCGGCCGCGTGCCGCTCCAGACGCTCGCGCACGCTATCGCCCCCTTCCCCGCCCGCAGCGAGCTATGGCTGAAGTTCATCGAGGCCTACGAGCGGCGGCGCGACCAACACGGGCTGGCCGGCTCCCTGCACACCGACCTGAGCGGCCCCGTCGCGGTGGCGGCCTGAGGCGACGATGCGCGCGATCTGGAACGGCGTCACCATCGCCGACAGCGACGACACGATCCTGCTCGAGGGCCACCACTACTTCCCGCCCGAGAGCGTCGACTGGAACCACGTGTCGGCCACCCGGATGCGCTCGGTCTGTCCCTGGAAGGGCATCGCGCGCTACTACACGCTCACGGCAAGTGGACAGGAGAGCCGCCACGCGGCCTGGGCCTACCCCCACCCGTTTCCGTGGATCAGGAAGATCCGCGACCACGTGGCCTTCTGGGGCGGCGTCGACGTCCGGCCCTGAGCCCGGTGCCGGGCGAAGGCCGCGACTGCCCACGACGGTCCCTGCGGCTGCCTATCGGCGGCGGCTCGTTGGTGAGTCGCGACCTGCTAACCGATCAGCTGATCGACCAGGGCCGGCAGGTCGGCCGCGCGCACATCCGGTGCCACGAACACGCTGGGGTAGGGATCTCCGTGGCGGTCGAGCCAGGCGCTCCGCAGTCCGGCGCACCTCGCGCCGTGGACATCCCAGGGGTGGACGGCGATCAGCACGGCGGCGTCGGGCGCGACGCCGAGCGTGCGGCAGGCGTAGTCGTAGGGCTCGGGTGCGGGCTTCCAGCGCCGACCCGCTGCGACGTCGAGGTTTCGCTCAACGAGGTCCGCGATGCCTGTCCGTTCGAGCAGCGCCTCGGTGGCGGCGGCGCCGCCGTTTGTCAGCGTGGCTATCCGGAGGCCTGCGTCGCGCAGGCGGCGCAGGCCAGGCTCCACGTCGGGGTGCACCGGCAGCGTTGCGATCCCGGCGAGGACGCGCTCGGCGGCTTCGTCGAGCGGCAGCCGCAGCCCTTCGCTCCGGGCAAGCAGGGGACGCAGGGCGGCGCGGGCGACATCCGGAAAGTCCGCGTATTGGTCGCTTGCGGCCAGCGCAAAGCCGTCCCGCAGCGTCGCGGCGAACCAGGTGGGGAGCAGGTCGCCGGGGGCGCCCACCTCCTCGAAGCGCCCGGCGAGCGGAGCGAGGTCGGACAGCGTCTCGTTCACGTCGAGTATGGCGACCAAAGGGGCGGGGTTCATGGCGACCTCTGGGCGAGGAACTCGAGCAGTGCCGGGACGATGCGCTCGTGTGCGTCCTCCTGGAGGTAGTGGCCGGCGTCTTCCAGGCGGGTCACGCGAGCGTCGGGGAAGGTGCCGAGCCAGGCTTGCGCCAGGATGTCCGGCGTGAAGGCGATGTCGCGCATCGCCCAGGCGATCGCGACCGGCTTGGAGCGGAAATGTCGCTCGAGGCCCGCCTCGACCTCGCCGCAGAGGTCGGACACCGGTCCGCCGGGTCCCGACGGGATCTCGCGCGGGAAGACGAGGATCGGGGTACGGCTCTTCCAGCTGGGATGCGGTGCCAGGTAGCCAGCCTTGACCTCGCTGGTGAGGCGCTCGCGGTGGACGACACCCGCCCGAAACAGGAAGCCGCGCACGAACATGTGTAGCCCTTTCACGGCGAGCTCCCCGGCGCCCGGGGTTCGAAACAGCCGCAGCGGCACCGGCAGCTTGACAGGGCCGCGCGGGCGGTGGGCAAACGTATTGAGGATGAACAGGCCGCTCACCCGCTCGGGGTGGCGCACCGCCCAGCGCAGGCCGATCGGTCCGCCCCAGTCCTGCGGCACTACGGTCGCGTCGCGCAGGTCGAGCGACTCCAGCAGGGCGTCGAGGCGCTCCGCGTGGCGGTGGATCCGGTAGAGCTCGGGGGCGTCGGGCTTGTCCGAGCGCCCGAAGCCGAGGTGGTCGGGCACGATCGCACGATGGCCGGCCTCGACCAGCGCCGGGATGAAGTTGCGGTAGAGGAAGCCCCAGGTGGGGTTTCCGTGCAACATCACCACCGGACGCCCGTCGGGCGCGCCCTCGTCGACGTAGTGCAGGCGCCCGTCCGGGCTGTCGAACCAGCGCGGCTCATAGGGCCACGCCCCGCTGAAGGTCCAGTCCGTCATGCCGTCCTCCCCCCTCTGAGCCGGATCGAAAAGGCGCCCTAAGCGTGCCAGCTCGCGCCTGTCGCCGTCGATCCGCAGCCCCGCTCAAGCGCGTGCCGCGGGCCGTGTGCCGCGGGGACCGCGGCGTCCGGCAAGGGTCGTTTCAAGCCGCCCTGACTGCGCGTGATGGCGCGGCGAGCGGCAACCCTTGCCGGCGCCAGTCGGCCAGCCCGCCCTTGTAGCCGTAGACCTGGCGGTAGCCCAGCTCGGCGAGGATGACTGCGGCGTAGCAGCTCTCGCGGCAGAGCCGGTCGGCGCAGTAGACGACGACCGCCTCGTCGAGCGCGATCTCGCGCGGATGCCGAATTCGTGCATGTCGAGCGTCCCGTGCAGGTGGAGCGTCAGGCGCCCGGCGCCGTTGCCGCCGGGGTCAGGCGGGTGGTGGACGTGACCACGCAGCTCCACCCGGCCGCGCTCGCCGTGCAGATCGAACGCGGCAACGGCGACTACGCCTCCGTCGCCGGACAGCTCGATGGAGTCGACGCTGGCGCGAATCTCTCGATGGCGCGTCACATCGACGAAGTCCGCGCCGCGAAGGTGCCAGTCGCGCGGCGGGATGCTGCTCCATCGATCACCACGATGCCGCGACCGTCCGGGTCCAGCGTGCCCTCCATCCCATGGCGCCTTCCTTTCGTTGGGGGTATCGCTATTGAGACCGGCCCACGCCACGGATGATTCGCCCACAGCCCTTCCTCTCTGCGCGTAAGGAGCAGGCGCCCACCACGTCCCGGACCTCCTCGAGCGGGCCGCCGCTCAGTGGTAGAGGCCCACGCCGGCGAGCATCGCGACCGCACCTGCGCACAGGAGGAGGAACCCGAACGCGGCGAGCAGGTGATGTAAGTCGGAGAGCCGCCGGCGCGGGAAGCCAACACGCAATAGCGCGCCGCCGCCCGTCGCCATGACGGCCCCCGCCGCCGCGGCGAGGACCTGAGCGCGTGGCGCCCCGCTTGTTACGAGAAGCGTCGGAACGAGCGCGAACGCCAGTCCGAGGCCCGTCACGGGTAGCCAGCGCCGAGATCGGATGAGCAACATTTCCCTTCGACCGATCCGAGTCCGCTTCGGATTCGCGGTCGCTGCGATTCGGCCGGTCGCGAGCGAGCCTGCCGGGGTTCGTCGCCTCGCACGCCTCGACCGGGGGGCACCGCTCGGGGCTCCAGCGCCGCGGATGGATGCCGATAAGAGGAATACTGTGCCGTCCAAGGCCCATCCAGCCGGGTACCCTGCCGCCAGCGCGTTTGGGGGCGATACCGCAGCGGAGGCGCGGAGCCGTAGCTTCCGGCGTGTCTTCAGGCGCCAGGCCGGCGTTGTGCTGGCCACGCTGGCGGGACTGACGGCTGCGCACTTCGCGCTGGCAGCGGGAGGGCTTGGATGGGTCGAGACCAACGTGCTGTTCCTGCTTGGGCTCGGGCTAGCGGCATTCGTCCTGCTGCGGAACACCGGCTTCGCGGAGCGTGAAACCTACCGGGCCTTCCGCGCGCTCCAGCAGGGCTACCTGGGCACCGTGGAGGCGCTCTCGGAGGCGCTCGACGCACGCGACGGCTACACCGCCGGGCACGCCCTCGGTCCTGGAGATGGTGGAGGCGACCGGCCGGGAGCTCGGGATTAGCGGCGCCGAGCTCGAAGCGTTACGTTGCGGCGCCCTGTTCCACGACATCGGCAAGATCGGCGTGCCCGACCGCATCCTCAACAAACCCGGTCCCCTCGACGAAGGCGAGTGGCGGGTGATGAAGCGGCACCCCGAGATCGGCGCGCAGATCCTGGCGCCGCTCGCCTTCATGGCGCCGAGCGTCCCGATCGTGCGCCACGAGCACGAACACTGGGACGGGTCCGGCTACCCCGACGGGCTCGCCGGCGAGGAGATCCCGCTCGGAGCCAGGGTGATCCTCGTCTGCGACGCCTACCACGCCATGACCAGCGACCGGCCGTACCGGGCGGCGCTCGACCGGTGGGAGGCGCTGCGGCGCTTGCGCGTGGGGGCCGGCCGCCAGTTCGACCCGGGCGTCGTGGACGCCTTCCTCGAAATCTTCTCGGTCCGCGAGCACCCGTCGTCGGTGCCTGGCCCGGTCGTCGCCTGAACCGCTCGGCGGCTCGCCGGGTCGAAGTAGTCGTGCGGACATCTCGATCGAGGCGCACGTCGCTGTTCGACAGCGGCAAGCCGCCGCGACTCATCGACGTGCTGAGCGCCGACCACTTCGCCGCGGTGCACTTGCCGCACGCCGAGAACATTCCGCGCGACGAGCTCGCGCTGCGCGCCCCGCAAGAGATAGCACCGGGCAAGCCGGTGCTCGTGTACTGCTCGGACCGCGACTGCCGCGAGAGCCCCCGCGCCGCAGCGATACTCGAGGAGCTCGGCTATCACGGCTAATCACGAGGTGTTCCACTTCGCGGGCGGGATCGCGGAGTGGCGCCGTCGCGGCCTGCCGGTGGTGCGGTCGCAGCGTTGAGTCGCTTGCGGGTTCGATCGCGCGCGCGCGACGATGGGCCGGTGCGAGACGCGCTTGGCATCTGCCTCCGGCCCGAGCATCTGCGTCGCACGCTGACGATCGCGCTGGTGGTGGGGACGATTCTCACGGCGATCAACCAGGCGGACGTGATCGTGCGTGGCGACGCCACCACCACGACGCTGGCAAAGGCCGTGCTCAACTACCTGGTGCCGTTCGTCGTCTCCAACCTCGGCCTTCTGGCCGGCGCGCGCGGGGGGCGAGGCTAGCGGGCGATCCTGGCTCGTGGGTAGAAGGCCGCGAGCGCGAACCAGAACTGCTCGTCGTGGCGCAGCGGTCGCAGCCGTCGGCCGCGCAGTGGCCCCGCGATGGCTCGGCCGCTGAGCGCGTCCCAGCGCGAGCCGGTCTGGTCGTCGATCAGGTCGCCCGCGGCGCGGCTGAACGACAGGGTCCGGTGCCCGAGGCGGCGGTCGAAGGCGGCCGCGGTGCCGACTGGCCGGGAGCTGCCTATGTCGGCGCGGTCGAGCACCGACAGGACCCGGCGCTCGAGCGTCACGAGGACTGGGATGGACCCGACTCGGATGCTCAGCGCGCCGCCGCGGCGCAGGCGCGAGAAGGGCACGACCACCACCTGACGATCGGCGAAGACGGCGGCCACGCGCTCCTTGGGCGGCAGGCGCCGGTCGACCGGTCGGGCGTAGAACCAGAAGGGCCGCTCGCCCGCGTCCTCGTAGCCGGCGTAGGGTGTCCGGCCGTAGCTGCGATCGTAGAAGCGCGGCGGAGCGAGCACCCTCGCGCCCGGGAAGCGCGCGCGGAAATTGCGCCAGCCCATGACCTGCGAGTTCAGCGCTCTCAGCCGGGCGCCGGCCAGACGCCCCACGACCGCTCTGCCGGTCAGCTGCTGCCACCAGGACTCGGTCTGCCGGTCGTACATGATCAGGTCCGAGTGGCGCAGCACGCCGCTGACTTCGAACTCGAGCGTGCGCCCGCCGACGCGCCGCTCGAAAATCAGGGACGAGTTGCAGAGCGGGCAGTACGTGACCGCAATCGGCCGGCCGCCCAGGCGGTCGTTGACGATCTCGTGCCAAACCAGGATCTGCAGCGGGTAGGCACGCGCCGACCTCCCCACGGATGCGACCAGTACCGGCTCGCTTGGCCCCAGGCTGCGCTCGGCGCGGCGCTGGTCGACCAGGCGCGGTCTGCGAATGGCGTCGATGCCGTCGCGGCGCCCGACGCCCTCGAACTCGGACAGCGGCACGCGCCCGCGAGCGAAGTCGGTACGCGGCCATTCGCTGCGATCGAAGTGGATCTCGAGCCCGCGCGACTCCGCGCGCGCTCCGTCCCGTCCGTCCGATTCGCCCGTGGCAGCACCGACCACCACCCCGCCAGCGAGCGCCACCAAGCCGATCGCAAGAAGCGCCAAAGCGAACGGCCGGCCCGGGCGCGGCCGGAGGTCGCCGGAGCGCCCGGCTGCGCTCGACTTGGGCGAGTCGCCCAACGATGGCAATCGCTCACGCACTGACCGGGCAGCGGCGTGAGCCAAGCGCCGGGGCTGCCGGCAGGAGCCGATGCCCCGGCCGGCTCAGAAGTACTCCCGGTGCCGATAGCAGTATGTGAACCCGTTGGGCAGCGCCCGGATCGCCGGGTGCCCCGTCTTCAGCGCGTGGGCGGTCGCGTGTCCGCTGGAGGAGTCGCAGCAGCCAACGTGCCCGCAGGTCAGGCAGACGCGCAACGACACCCGGACGCCACACTCCTGGCATGCGCTCGCCCGGGGCCCGGCGGGCTCAGCGATGGCGTCGATGTGCTCGCACGAGCGCCGCTCGGGCGTCCGTCGGAGGTGGTCGACCAGCCGCATCTTCTCTCAGTGCCGGGTTCTTCTCAGACCCATGCATGCCCGCCGACGATTCAGACCAGCGGCAATCGCAACGCTCCCGGCAGGCGAGGGCCTTGACGAGGGCGCCTCTGGCGGCCCAGAATGGGGCTTGCACCATCGGGCGGGTAAGTTGTTGGGGCGGTGCGAGGGCTCATGGGGTTGTGCCCTGCGCGCGCGAAACCGTTTCGATTGTCGCTGCGGGGCTGGACGGCGGACCGTCCTGGATGCACACCAAACCCACGCGTCCTCAGGCTTGCGCGGGCCCCGGAGCCGCCGGGACCCGCGCGAGCTTGGTAGCGATCAGCCCGTGGCAGTGACCGTAATGCGCGCCACCGGCGCGTTCACGTCCCAGCCGTGCACGCTCGGAACCAGATCCCTCCGGCCCGTGATGCCAGAGTGGTGGCGGATCACGTCGTTCTGCGCCAGCGCAGGGTCGCTCTGCCCGCTGCCGGGTTCGCCGGTGACGCCGATCAGGTCCTGGCAGGGCGGCACGATGTCGGCGAAGTCTTCGGTATTGGCCTCGGTGCCGGCGTCGTAGCCCATGGTCTCTACGGTGACGCTGCGACCGATCTTCGACGGCAGCCTGAGGCTGTTCACGCCGGTGAAGCCGTCGTTGGTGCAGATCAGCATCGCGGCCAGCGACAGCCGGCGGGCGCCGCGGTCGGCGGTGATCGTGAAGGTGGTGCTCTGGCCGAACATGGCGTCGCCCGGGGTGCCGGCCGGGACCAGCGGGCCGCCCGCCGCCTCCACCACGTTGGAGACATCACGATCGGATCCGAGCCGGGCGAGCATCGGCGCGTTGTTGCCGTTCTCGGCGATCTCCTTGAGGCCGAAGCTGGCCCGGTCACCGACGCGGAACAGCTCGTTCCGGCCCCGGTGCGTGGCGGCCACCGCTGGCGTCAGCGGTTGGCCGCCGGTGAGGTTGGTGAACGTCACCTCGAAGCTGTTGGCCGGCTTGGCCTCGGCTGCCGGCGACACCACCAATGCAGCGGCCGCCGCGGCGACTGCGGCCAGGCGCTCCTTGCCCTTCATCGCTTCCCCCTCTGGTCGGGTACGGCCTTCGAGCCGACCCTACGCCGAGGATCTTTCGAGAACCTTGCGAGAAGCTGAACTCTGAGCGCGGCTGGCGATGCGATCGTACACCGACATCGGCGGCGATCAGCGCCACCACCGGCCATGGGAGGTCGCTTGCGCCGACACCCATGGGGGGGGGGTCATCGCTCAACCCGGGCGTCGGGGAGGAACGCAGCGAGAGCGAACCAGAACTGCTGGTCGTGGCGGACCGGTGTGAGCCGCTTGCCCGCCAGCTCGCCCGCGATCGCCCGACCGGCGATGTCCCAGCGCGAACCCGTTTCGCCGTCGACGAAGCCGTCGCCGCGGCGCTCGAAGCTGAGCCGCCGACCGTCCAAGCGCGGGTCGAACGCTGCGGCGGTGCCGACGTCACGCGAGTCCGCGATGCTCGTCGCGTCGAGGGGCGAGACCACCCCGCGCTTGTAGAGCACCACGACCGGGCGGCCGCCGGCCTCGGTCTCGACGACAGGCGCGCGCGCCAGCCGGCTGAACGGCACCACGACCGTTTCGCCCTTGGCGAAGATCGCTACGACGCGCTCCTTGGCTGGCAGCCGGTCGTCGGTTTCGCCCTCGAACAGATAGGGCGGTACGTCCGGCCGGTCGTAGCTGTCGTAGGGGGTGCTGCCGTAGTCGCGCTCGACCCCGGTGTCGCGCGAGAGCAAGTCGCCGCCCGGGTAGGCACGCTTGAAGTCGGCCCAGCTCAGCGTCTGCGACGGCAGCACCTTCAGCTTGGTGCCGGTCAGCTCGCCGACCACGGCCTCGGCGGTCAGCTGCTGCCACCACGACTCGGTCCGGCGGTCCCACATGACGAGGTCGGAGTTGCGCAGGTTACCGGTCGTGCCGAACGTCAGCGTGCGGCCGCGAACGCGGCGGTCGAACACCAGCGACGAATTGCAGAGCGGGCAATAAGTGACCGCGATCGGGCGGCCGCCGAGGCGGTCGTTGACGATCTCGTGCCAAACCAGGATCTGGAGCGGGTACGCCCGCGCCCGGTCGCCGACCTCGACCGCGAGCACGGGCTCGCGGTCCGAAAGCCACTCGTCGGCCTCGGCCTGCGAGGTCGGCTTGGGGTCGTCAACCGGCGGGATGCCGTCACGCGGCGGACCGCCCGACTGGAACTCTGACAGCGGCACACTGTGCTTCGAGAAGTCGGTCTCCCAGCCGCTCTTGTCCACCCGCAGCAGATCGGTCGTTCCGCCCCGGCCGCCTGGGTCACGCGGTCGGCCATTGTCGTCGTCGCCGCTGACGGCGACCACGACAACAACGGCGAGCGCCAGCACCGCAATGAGCCATAGCCGTGTCACCGACCACTTGGACCCGGGCTGGCCAGGCGACGGTTCGGACGGCTGAACCGCGGCTCGGACAAATCGCACTGCGACCATTGCCCTCGCCTGCCCGGCCGGCGATATACACACCGCCAAGAGGGCTCGGCCTCGCGGCGTCGGCGTCCGGCATTGACTCCGCCGCGCTGGCGGCCTCGCCCTGCCTCGGTCGCGCCGGATTCAGCACGAGGCGACTGAATCCAACCCCGGACGTGTGGGTCCAAGAGTCGTGATCGGACTCGTGCGCCTCCTGCGCGATAGGCGCGACCATCGCTGGTCGCAGCGCCGCATGTCCGACTACATCGACGGCGAGCTCTCGCCGCGGCAGCGGCGCCGACTGGAGGCGCACGCGCGTCTCTGCCCAGAGTGCGGTCCGCTCGGGCGATCGCTGACGGTCCTCGTCTGGGAGCTTCGCGAGCTCGGCCGCGACCGCGCCAGGCGGCCGTCCGTCACCGCTGGTGTGATCGAGCGCCTGGGAACAGAGCCGATTCCACCCGACGCCGGCGGTCCGCCGCCGCACCTGCAATGGACTCAGCCCAAGCGACGCTTGTGATCAGGCGCAGCGCCGCCTGGCAAGCTACGGGCGATGCCCCTGCACCCTTCGCCTCCTCGAGGGCGCGAGTGAGCGCCCCGCTGCCGAAGGTCGACGAGGCGCAGCTCATCCAGCGCTCGCAGGCCGGCGACCGGCTCGCCTTCGAGGAGCTGGTCCGCCGTCACGCCGATCGGCTCTACGCAGTGGTCATCCGCTTCGTCGCCGACGCTGACGAAGCACAGGAGGTCACCCAGGAGACGTTCCTGCGTGCCTGGCGCAGCATCGGAAAGTTCGAGCTTCGCTCGCGGTTCTTCACGTGGCTCTACCGGATCGGCATCAACGAGGCCAAGCGGCGTGCCGAGCGCAGGCCCACCGCGGGGACTGTCAGCTCGATCGAGGACGCTCCGATCGAAGACGCACCCGATTGGAGCGAGGCGCCCGACTTCCGGGCCGAGCAGAGCCACCTGCGGAAGGTGCTGGAGGAAGCGGTTCGAGCGCTGCCCCTCGAGTACCGGGCAGCGCTGATCCTGCGCGACGTGGAGGGCCTCTCGACACAGGAGGCGGCCGAGGTCATGGAGCTGCGCGAGGCCGCGTTCAAGAGTCGCCTCCACCGGGCCCGCCTGGCCGTGCGCAGGGCCGTCGACGAGTACTACATCGAGGGAGAGCGATGATCCGCCGCCTGCTCGAACGCCGCCGCTACATGCGCGAGCACAACTGGACCCACGCGCACCTGTCCGAGTACCTCGACCAGGACCTCTCGCCGGCCGAGCGCGAACGCGTCGAGGAGCATGTCTCGATCTGCCCGCACTGCAGGCGCGTACTGCGCACGCTGCGGCGCACGCTCGAGAGCCTGATGGACCTGCACGGCGAGCCGCGGCCTGGCCTCGCGGATGGGGTAATCGACCGGCTGCGCGGCGAGCCCTGACGAAAACCCGCGCCTCGGCGATCGTTCGCGCTCAGACCTCCGAGAAGAAATTGAGTCCGAGCCGATCGAGGAAGCGCTGCGCCTCGATGTTGAGTTGGAAGAGCTCACCGGTCCAGATCAGCACGCCCATCACGATCAGGACCGCGCCTCCGGCGGCCATCATCGCCCGATAGTGGCGCTTGAGAACCGCGAAGGCGCCCGTCATCTTGCGGAACGCGAGAGCCGTGAGCAGGAACGGGATGGCGAGCCCGGCCGAGTAGAACGCGAGCAGGAACGCTCCCCGACTGGCCGACTCTGCCAGTGCCGCGGCGCTCAGGATGGCGCCCAGGGTGGGGCCGACGCAGGGCGTCCAGGCGACCGCGAACGCGGCGCCGGCCACCACCGGGCCGCCGCGGCCGGCGCGGCGGGCGAGGGCGTCCAGGTGCCATTCGCGGTTGAGACGGGTTACGAACAACGAGGCGACGAAGAAGACGCCCATGCCGATGATCAGCGCCGCGGCCACCTTCTCGAGCGTGGCGCGGCTGCCCTGCAGCGTCGAGCCGATCCCGGTGGCGGTCAGACCGAGCAGGATGAAGATGGCCGAGAAGCTGGCGATGAAGAGCAGGCTCGGTCCCAGCACCCGCCAGACCGGTACCCGGTCAAGCTCGGCTGGGGACACCCCGGTCACGGCCGACAGGTAGCCCGGCACCAGCGGCAGCACGCAGGGCGAGAGGAAGGACACCATCCCTGCGAACAGAGCCGCGAACACGCCGACGCCGGCTGCCGGGTCGGCCACCGTCAGCCTCCGCCGCCCAACGCGTAACGCCTGATGTCCTCGTCCAGCAGTTCGGCGGTCGCGTAGGCGCCTATCTTCACATTCGCGACCTCGCCCTCGCTGTCGAAGAAGATCGTCGTCGGCCACGCCTGGCCGCCGCCGTAGGCAGCCGCAACCTCCGCGCTCGGGTCGGAGATGCTCGGGAAGCCGACAGGATGTTCGCGCAGGAAGTCCTCGGCCGGGCCGGTCTCGTCCTGCGAATCGAGCCCCAAGAAGCCCACCTCGGCGCGGTAACGCTTCACCGCCGCGGCGAAGAAGGGGAACTCGAAGCGGCAGCTCGGGCACCACGACGCCCACTGGTTGACCACGACCGGGTGGCCCCGGAGCTCGCGGAGACGTCGGTCGAAGACGTCCTTCCCCTCGCCGATGATCTGGTCACCCTGCTTCAGGTTGCTGGCCAGCCGTGGCGGAAGCCCCGCCGTCGGGGTCTGCACCGAGGGCTGCGCAGCCCCGCCCCCGTTGGCCCCGTCTGCACCGTCGTCCGCGCCACATGAGGCCGTGACGAGCGCCACAACCACGAGCAGGGGGGCGGCAGCTCGGTAACGGCGAAGGGGGGAAATTGGCATGCATCAGCTCCTTCCGCGGTCGGTTTCCCTATGACCCGGCGAGATGGCGGAGCGGTTCAAACACGGAACGAGGCGACCACGACCTGCACCGGCCGGAGGCCAACGCCGTGGATGGCCCCGCCAGGTCGCGACCCTGCGCCGGCGCCCATGCCCGAAACTCGCCGGAGGGCGCGGGCGCGGCGCCGGCCACCCCCGCGACAGCCACGCGCCGACACCCGCAGCCACCGCCGGGCGCTACCCGGCGCCGATCGGCTGCCGGGGGCCGTTGAGCAAGCGCACGCGCCGGCGTTTGTGGCCAACCCCTTTGACCGCCGCTGGTGCGATCCGGTTCACGGCCTTCGGATCGATGACACGCCAGCCTTCCTTAGTTCACCGCAGAGTCACGCCGCCCGCGCGTTGCCTTTGCGCGGTTCGACAGGTCGTTGCCGTCAAAGACGGCGATCGGGCCTGGGAGACGCCGGCTGCGAAGGCACCACGCCTGCTCGGCGCTCGGCCTCCAGCGCGAGCCCGGCGAGCACCCGCTCGATGCTCGGGTAGTCGCCGAGGGCGCGGCCTCCGTGGACCCACACTGCCCGAGCGTCCCCGGCGAGTATGGCCAGGCCGGGCAACTGGTTGGGCTCGATGATGCGGCCCTTGGCGGTTGCCCCGCGCGAGCGCGCGGCCGTAGTTCCACCAACCACGCGGATTGAGCGCCACCCACCATCGGCGGGGAAGCTCGAGCGCTCGGTAGACGGGGCGGTCGAGATCGACCAAGAGCGGGAATCGAACGCCCTTCTCCTCCATCAGCCACCGTGCCCGGTAGTCGGCTCCGACGGAGACGCCGAGCACGGCACCGCCGCGAGCCTCCACCTCGTGGAGGCGTTCGGACATCCGCCGCAGGTAGTCGCGACAGGGCAGGCAGCCGTAGTAGCGAGGAATCACCAGGACGGTGGGGCGGTCGACCAAGGTCGCCGAGCATCACCCGCTCGCCACTTGCGGTCCGCATGAGCCGGGCTGGGTGTCGCGGAGACCGGTTTGGTTGGGTCCCTCTTTTCATTTGAGGGAGATTTCCAAGCTACTGGTCTGGCTCAGCCGTTCGAACTCCGAGGGTGGTCGATCGTCGAGCGCTTGGCGTAGTCGGCTGTCGTTGAACCAGCCGATGTACTCCACGACGGCGAGCTCGAGCTGCGAGCGGGTGGGCCAGGCGCGGTCGGCGATCAGCTCGGTCTTGAAGCTGTCGACGAAGCTCTCCGCCAGCGCGTTGTCGTAGGCATCACCGACCGAGCCGACCGAGGCCAGCACGCCGTGATCGGCCAGCGTCTGGGTGTAGTCGATCGAGGTGTACTGGGCGGGCTCAACCGGTGGTCGCAACACTGGTTGATGCGTGGGATTGTAGGCGTTGAGAGTGATGGCTTGGCTTGCTCGCACCGCGACGGCCTTGAACTGGCCCCACCTCGCGGTTGGCTGGCTGTGCCTGACCCGGCCTCTGTCGGGTGACGCGGCTGTCGTC
>JACCSF010000393.1 GCA_013813135.1 Thermoleophilaceae bacterium
GAACTGGGGCGCCAGCGAGGACGGCACGGACGCCCTCGATGCTCGTGACAGCGGCAGGTCCGCCGTGCTCAACCACCGTGATGAGCGCACTGACGATCTTTGGATCGAACTGCGCCCCGTTGTTCGACACCAGCTCCGCGACCGCGGCATCGCGAGACATCGCCTGGCGGTAAGGGCGGTCCGTCGTCATAGCGTTGTAGGCGTCGCACGCGAACACGATTCTGGACGGCAGCGGGATGGTTTCGCCCGCGAGGCCATCGGGATAGCCCGTGCCGTCCCAGCGCTCGTGGCACGAACGCACGACCTCGCCCACCCGACCAAGCAGTCCGCCAACACGGTCGAGCATGAACTGGCCCTCGATCGTGTGGTGCTTGATGATCTCGAACTCGGGGTCGGTGAGCGCCGCGGGCTTGTGCAGGATCTCCTTTGGGATCGAGATCTTGCCGACGTCGTGGAGCATCGCCGCGAACTCGAGCTCCTGGCGGGCCTCGGGGTCGATCTCCAGCTCGTCGGCAACGGCGTTGACCAGATCCACCACCGAGCGGGAGTGGTCCGCCGTGTACTCGTCCTCGTGCTCGAGCACGTCGGACAGCAGCATGACCGTCCCGCGGTAGGCCCGGTTGAGCTCAAGCGCCGCTGCGTAGCGGGCCCAGCGCTCCTTCGAAAAGTTGTCGAGCATCCAGACGAGCGGGGCGAAGACGAACAGCAGCACGACCGGCTCCTTGACCGCCACCAGCGTTGCGACGAAGGCAACAGGCGAGAGGATCAGCTCAACCCGGGCGGCGCCCGCGAAGCCACGCGCGATCTCCGCGACCGGCACCCGCGTCAGCAGGCGGTTGTGGATCCACGTATACGCGAAATCCGTGCCGAGCTGCGCGGCGAGGGCGAGCAGGTAGGCCGGCACCTCCGACAGCAAAGCCTCTCCGGGAGCGAGCGCTGCGAGGACCAGGACGGGGGGGACGTAGCTCCAGGAGTCAGCCATCGGGCTGAGCCAGCGATCGCGCGACCAGCTTCCGCGCGCGAAGTCCGGGACCACGGCGAGGCAACCCGCGACCGCGATCAGGATCGGCACCAGGTTCAGCGGGCCGAGCAGCATCAGCGGCACGACCAGCAGTTGCTCCGGCACGACGTAGCCGCCCACGAACTCGAAGCGGACGCGGGACACCGCGGCGTGACCGAGCACCAGCCCGATGACGACCCACGCGCTGACGTCGCGCTCGGAGGGCACGAGCAGCGCGATCGCGATGGCGGCCATGCAGTAGAGCGCCGCCAACGCGACGATCACCCAGCGCTCGCGGGCGCCCATGGTCCGCGCCCGGCGCTCTCGGGCCTCCCCGACTACTTCCTC
Organism: Thermoleophilaceae bacterium; assembly: GCA_013813135.1. Taxonomy (GTDB): domain Bacteria; phylum Actinomycetota; class Thermoleophilia; order Solirubrobacterales; family Thermoleophilaceae; genus JACVRW01. The sequence goes on from JACCSF010000393.1 coordinate 1,349, forward strand.
GGCCTGCATCACGAGCCTCATCGTCCAGATCACGGGGAAGCCAAAGAGGGCACACTCGCAATGCACACCTTTGGGAGGCAAACCTCCACGGCAGCGGGAGCCTTTGGGCGGATCTGGCCGGAACTTGAACGGATCGGACGCTCTGCAACCGGGCTTGCAGGCCTAGACTCCAGCGCCATGAAGGCCCGCGAGATTCGCGAGCGGTTCCTGTCGTTCTTCGAGGAGCGCGGTCACCTGCGCCTGCCTTCGGCGCCGCTGGTGCCGTCCGTACACGACCCGTCGGTGCTGCTCACGACCGCGGGCATGCAGCCGCTCAAGCCCTACTTCCGGGGCGAGGAAGAGCCGCCGGCGCGGCGGTTGACCTCGTGCCAGAAGAGCTTTCGGACGGTGGACATCGAGGTGGTCGGGACCACCAAGCGCCACCTCACGTTCTTCGAGATGCTGGGCAACTTCTCCGTCGGCGACTACTTCAAGCTGGGCGCGGCGGAGTACGCCTGGGAGCTGTCCACGCAGGGCTTCGATCTGGAGGCGGAGAACATCTGGATCACCGTCTTCGGCGGCGACGAAGAGCTCGGGCTCGGGCCGGACGAGGAGGCGATCGAGTGCTGGCGCTCGATCGGCATCCCCGACGAGCGCATGGTCCTGCTCGGCCGCGCAGACAACTTCTGGCAGTCCGGCCCGGCCGGCCCGTGCGGCCCGTGCTCGGAGCTCTACCTGGACCGCGGGCCGGCGTTTGGGTCCGACGACGACCGTCCGGGCGACGACACCGAGCGATTCCTCGAGTTCTGGAACCTCGTCTTCATGCAGTACGAGCTGCACGAGGACGGCTCGCTCACGGAGCTGCCCATGAAGAACATCGACACCGGCATGGGGGTGGAGCGCATGGCGGCGATCCTTCAGGGAGTCGAGTCGGTGTTCGAGACCGATGAGGTCCGGCCGCTGGTCGAGTTCGGCGAGCAGCGGTCGGGGCGCACCTGGGGCCAGCACTTCGAGACCACCCGGGCGCTCGGAGTGCTTGCCGACCACGGCCGCGGTGGCGCCTTTCTGCTCGCCGACGGGGTGGTGCCGTCGAACGAGGACCGCGGCTACGTGCTGCGCCGGATCATGCGCCGCGCGATGCGCCAGGGTCACGTGCTCGGCATCGACGGGCCGTTTCTCGCGGACCTCTACCGGCGGGTGGTGGACGCGGTGAGCTACGTCTACCCCGAGCTCGAGCGCGACTGGCCGACGATCGAGCGGTGGGCGCGCTCCGAGGAGGAGAGCTTCGGCCGCACGCTCGAGCAGGGCGAGCGCCTGCTGTCGGACCTGATCGACCAGGCGAAGCAGGAGCAGACCTCCTGGGTCTCAGCCGAGGACGCGTTCCAGCTCCACGACACCTACGGCTTCCCCTATGAGATGACCAAGGAGCTGCTCGCCGAGGCGGGCCTCGCTGTCGACGACCAGGGCTTCGAGGAGCTGATGGAGCGCGCGCGCGAGGTGTCGCGCAGCCGCGGCGCGCGGGCCACGGCGGAGGACGGCGAGGACGTGCATCTCAAGCACGAGGACGTGTTGCGCTTCGCGCGGGAGGCCGGCTTTCGCACGCGCTTCGTGGGCTACGAGACGACCGAGGCGGACACCGTGCTGCGGGTGGCCGAGCACGCCAACGGCTGGGTGCTCGCCAAGCTGGAGGAGTCGCCCTTCTACCCGGAGGGCGGCGGCCAGGTGTCGGACAGCGGGTTGGTGGAGACGCCGAGCGGACGGGCGCGGGTGGTGGACGTCTACCGCCTCGGCGACGACCAGGCGCTGGCGCTGGAGCCGCTCGAGGGCGAGATCGGCCCTGGCGAATCCGCGCGGGCGGTCGTCGAGCGCGACGAGCGGCTTGCCACGATGCGCAACCACACCGCCACCCACCTGCTGCACGCGGCGCTGCGCGACCGGCTCGGCACGCACGTCCGCCAGGCCGGTTCGTACGTCGGGCCGGACAAGCTGCGCTTCGACTTCACCCACGGCGCTCGGCTCTCGGATGAGGAGCTGGCCGCGGTCGAGGGGCTCGTGTCCGGCTGGGTGACCGCCAACCATCCCGTCCGCGCGCTCGAGACGAGTCGCAACGAGGCCGAGCGGCTCGGCGCGATGGCCCTGTTCGGCGAGAAGTACGGCGACTGGGTGCGCATGGTCGAAGTGGAGGCGGTATCGCGCGAGCTCTGCGGCGGCACCCACGTCGCCTCGACGGGCGAGCTGGGGCTGTTCCACCTGGTCAACGAGAGCTCGAGCGCCTCCAACGTGCGGCGCATCGAGGCGATCACCGGGCCGGCCGGCGCGGAGCTCTTCCGCGAGCGCACCGAGCGCCTGCGCGAGCTGGCGAAGCTGCTGCGGGTGCCGGAGGACTCGGTGGTGCGCACCGTCGGGCGCCTCAGCGAGCGCGTCAAGGAGCTGGAACGCGGAGGGGGCACCGCGCCCGACCGCGGCATCGCCGACCAGCTCGTCGAGGGCGCCGGCGAAGCGGGCGGCGTGCGCGTGGTGGTGGAGGCGGTGAGCGCGCCCGACGCGAAGGCGCTGCTGGCGCTGTCCGACGCCGTGCGGCAGCGGCTGGGCGAGGCGGTTGTGGTGCTGGGCACAGCGGTCGAC
>JACCSF010000408.1 GCA_013813135.1 Thermoleophilaceae bacterium
GTCGGGCAGGCGACCCCAACCGGCGCGCGACTCGAGCTGCTCACCGTGAGCGCGCCGGAGGGAGCGCACGTAGGCGTGCGCTGCAAGGGCGGAAATTGCCCGTACAAGCACAAGCGCTTCACCTCCAAGGGCAAGCGCGTCACCCTGAGAGCGCTCGGACGTAGCTTCCCCGAGGGCACGGTCATCGAGGTCCGTGTGACCAAGTCCGAGACGATCGGCAAGTTCACCCGCCTGCGCATCCGTGCCGGCAAGCGCCCCGCCCGCCTGGACCGCTGCCTCGAGCCGGGCAAGCCGAACAAGCCTGTGCCCTGCCCGACCAGCGGCTGAACGCCGTCAGCCTGACGCAGCGCGGCCCATGAACTCATCCAGGCCGGCGCGGGCCCGGCGTCGCACCGGTCCTTGGACGATCGGCGACCACCCAAGCAACAGCCCCGATGTACCGAGCGCCTGACGCGCCCAAGCATGGAATCCGAACGAGTCGTCGTGCTCGGCGATCAAGCCGTCCGCGAAGCGAAACCGCGCCCGGACGTCGTTGTGCACCGCGCGCCCGGTCTGGGCGAAGGTGTAGTCGGCGAGCCAGTGCGCGGAACCGGTGGTGTCGTCGGCGTCGTGCTCGACCAGCTCGATTCGCAGATCCTCGGCGCGGCCGGTCAGCATCCGCCACATAGACCCCGGCTCCTCGCCGCGCAGCTCTTGGAAGACGGGGTCGGAGAGGCGGGCGTTCGGCGCATAGCAGGCCGCCATGGCTTCGCCGTCATGACGATTGAAGGCGTCGTAAAAGCGCTCGATCAGCCGCCGATTGGCGGCCGCCTGTTCGGACACGGGGCGAGTATGCCACGCCCGAAGCCGCTCCGGGCGGAGGACAGAAGAATCCCTTGAGCGAGCCGTTCGCCTGGGAGATCGTCGTCCGTGTGCAACGAGACTCATCCAGCCTGCCCCTGGCCGGACGACGCGCGCTGATCACGGGCGGTGCGGCAGGCATCGGCGAGGCGACCGCGCGACGTTTCGCCGCTGACGGCGCGAGCGTCGTGGTCATGGACACGACCGCACCGGCTGCGGAAATCGCTCGCGATTCGCGACACCTGATCGCGGACGTCACGGATCCCGTGCAGGTCGCTGAAGCCGTTCGCGAGGCCGCCGGCGACGGTGGGCTCGACGTCTGCGTGGCGAACGCCGGTGTGTCGTCGATGGAAGGCTTCCTGGCGGGAACTTCGACCAGCTGGGAGCAGGTGCTGCGCGTGAACCTGCTCGGCGTGATGATCACCTTGCAGGCGGCCGCCAAAGCGATGGTCGACGCCGGGCGGGGCGGCCGGCTGCTGGTCACGGCCTCGATCGCTGGTCTGCACGGCGAACCTGGAAGCTCGGCTTACTGCGCAAGCAAGGCCGGCGTGATCGGGCTTGTCAAGACCTTGGCGGTCGAACTCGCTCCGTGGAGCATCACCGCGAACGCCGTTGCGCCAGGGCAGATCGACACGGCCATGAACACTCGTGACCTTGAGACTGCGGGTCGAAAGTCAGGCCGTCCGGCCGCCGCCCTGCTGCGCGAGCATCTGCGCCTCCGCGTCCCGGCAGGACGGCGGGGAACACCCGACGAGGTGGCGTCGTTGTTCGCCTTCCTCGCTTCCGACGAGGCCGCGTTCATAAACGGCGAGGTTCTGCGAATCGACGGCGGAGAGCTGGCCTCCTGAGGGTTGCTACTCGACGAGGCCGCGGCGCATCGCCACGGCTACTGCGGCCGCGCGCTCTCCAACCCCCAATTTTTCGTAGACGTGCTGGAGGTGCGTCTTTACCGTGGCCGTGCTCAGGTGGATGTTCCGCCCGATCTGAGGCGCGGTGAGGCCTTCCGCGACCAGTTTGAGGATCTCCCGCTCTCGCTCGCTGAGGAACGGTCGCTCGTGCACGGCTCGTAGGCGAATCTCGCCCGCGATTCCCGTCTGAAGCTGCGGGGCAAGGACCGTGCTCCCTCGCGCCACCGCCGCTATGGCGTCGCAGAGTTCGCGAGCATCGGCGTCCTGCGTGAGGTAGCCGGCCGCCCCGTTGGCGATCGCGGCGTACACGAGCTCGGGCTCCGGCTCGGCGGCGATCATCACCACGCGCGTGCGAAGGCCGTCGCGCCCGACGGCGTTCAGGATCTGCTCGCCGGTGAGGCCTGTGAGCGCGCGGTCCACCAAGGCGACGTCGGGGCGCTCGAGTCCAATCGCGTCAAGAGCCTCACGTCCGTTGCCTGCTTCCCCGACGAGTTCGAGATCGGGACGTTGTTTGATGGCACGAGTTACGGCCTCGCGGTAAAGCGGATGTCTGTGCGCCGCGAGCACGCGAATGCGGCGGCGCTCCCGAGTGCTCGTACCTTTCCGCGACGCTCGCGTGACATCCGCGGCGCACAGTGAGCCGGCGCCGATGGCAGGACCTCCTATCTCTGAGCCGCGGCCGCTGTCGCAGGTCGGGCTCGCTCCACGACAAGTCCCTTGCTGAGCGAGGTTCTTGAGTTGTATCAGCCCGCGGGCAGTTTGCATAGAAAATCCTGAGTGATCACGGCTCGCCCACCCAACAACGGCTCGACGCCGGTCGCCTGGGACTGGGCGGGGCTTCGATCGCGATGCTTTCGGGAGGCGGTTCGCGTGCTGCCCCGGGTCGACGCCGAGGAAGCTGTTCAGGAGGCCCTCGTCCGGGCCTGGCTGCGTCGCGACGCCTGCCGTTCTCCCGAGGCGCCGCTCCCCTGGATGCTCGAAATCACGCGCAACGAGGCGCGCCGCCTGCTGGTGCGTCGGGCTCGCCGCTACAGCCGCGAGGTGGTCGGTTCCACGGCGCTCGACCCGGACAGCGAGGACGACGAGCTCGTCGGTGCCGCCACGCGGGTGAGCGTCGAGCAGGCGCTTCGCACTCTGGCGGACAGCGATCAGCGGATGTTGCGCCTGCGCTACACGGAGGACCTCACCCAGCTCGAGGTGGCCCGCCGCCTGGGAGTCCCGGAGGGCACCGTGAAGGTGCGACTGCACCGTGCCCGCCGGCGCCTGCGCGGGCTGCTGGATGAGCAGCCCTAGGGGGGGCCGGCTCCCTCCGTCTCGAAATGCATCATCACCAGCCGCGTTGGTATCTCGGCCCTGTCCGACTTCGCAAGGCGCTTCGCGCTATTGACGGCGATTTCCTCGGCTTGGCCGAGCACCTTGGCGAGCAAAGCGTTGAGCTCTCCCCATCCCTGCTCGTCGAGAACGAACGGGCTTCGGCTCAGGTGCCGGTCCGAACGGCTCTCGAAGGTCCCCTTCTCGATGGCGTAGGAGGTGTCCTCCCAGATCATCTGAAGGATGACGTCGGCCACGGCCTGGCGACCTGAACGCGGGAGCCGCTTCCAGTCGCGATCGCTGAAGAACGGGCGAGTGAGAGCGCGGTAGTAGTGCTCGATCGCACCACGCCGCTGCGCGGTGCGCACCAATTCGATGCAGCCGAGATCCTGCAGCGCACGCACGTGATAGCTCACGTTCGGCAATCGCTCGTGGATCATCTCAGCGATCTCGTTGGGGCTGGCGACCCGCTCGTTGAGGATGGTCAGGATGCGGGTGCGCATCGGATGGGAGAGTGCCTTTGCGAGGCGCGGATCGACGAGGCCCGCCGGTTGCTTGGCCATGTGGGCCCCCTCCATCGGTGACCAGTTGAGTCCGTTACCGAGCGCGACCCTATCGAAGGGTGGAACCACACTGGGCGCCGGAAGGTCGTGAACAGCGATGACGACGACCACACCGGGCGCGGCTCGCGGCTACGAAGCGTTGGCGCCCTTCTACGACGCCTTCACGGCCGCTTCGGACTACGAGACCTGGACCTCCCACGTGGTCAAGCTGGCCGAAGAGCACGGACTGGACGGCACGCGGCTGCTCGACGTGGCGTGCGGTACGGGTAACAGCTTCCAGCCCTTTCTCGACCGCGGCTTCGACGTCACCGGTTGCGACGCGTCGCCGGAGATGCTCGCCGAAGCCGCTCGCAAGGCTCCGGGCGTTCGTCTCGTCGAGGCCGACATGCGCCACCTCCCCGCGCTTGGCTGCTTCGACCTCGTCGTCTGCTTCGACGACTCCCTCAACCATTTGCTCTCCGAGGACGAGTTGGCCTCCGCGCTCGCCTCGATGGCCGGGAACCTGGAGCCCCAGGGCCTGCTCCTGTTCGATCTGAACACGCTGCTCGCGTACCGGACGACGTTTGCGACGGACAGCGTCTCGGTTCGGGACGGGACGACGTTCGTGTGGCACGGCGATTGCAGCCCCGACTCTCCACCGGGGTGCCAGGCGGCCGCGCGCATCGACGTCTTCGATCGGCGGAGCGACGGCCTTTACACGCGGTTGACCACGCGTCACCCGCAGCGTCATTTCCCGCCCCACCGCGTGACCGCCTTGTTGGCCGGGGCCCGACTCGAATGCGTCGGGGTCTACGGCGTGCTCTACGACGGGTCGCACGTCACCGAGGTAGACGAGACGCGGCATCTCAAGGCCATGTACGCGGCACAACCCGCGAAAGGAGGTGATCAAGGATGACCATTAAGAAGACGGACAAGCCGGTACTTCCGGCTCTGTCACTGACCAAGGCGTCGTGACCCCAAGGCTGCCCGGCCCGGCGCCCCGGCGCCGGGC
>JACCSF010000413.1 GCA_013813135.1 Thermoleophilaceae bacterium
GCCACGAGGCGGTGCTGCTGACCAGCCATCCGGACACCGCCGAGGGCACTCGCGTGGCGGCTCGTCACGTGAACCTGGGGCCGAAGCTGGGCGCGCGCACCTGGCCCCGGCTCGCCGCCACCTGGCCTCTGGTGCTGCGCCGGCTGCGCCGCGAGCTGGAGCGCGAGGCGCCCTTCGACGTGTTGCTGCTGCACTTCAAGAAGGAGCAGCTGCTCGCGCCGCGCCTGCCGGGCGAGCTGCGCGCGCGGATCGCCTGGGCGGAATGGGGGCCCGTGCCGGCCCTGCTGCGGCACGGCATGCCGAACCGCCTGTACAGGCGCGCCGCGGATGACGTGGCGGCGGTGCTGGCGATCTCCGACGGCACCAGGCGGTCGCTGATCGACGCGGGCGTGCCGGCACAGCGGATCGCGATTGTGCCCAACGCCATCGACCCTTCGCGCTTCCGCCCGCTGCCCGAGGCAGGCGCCGCTCACCGCCGCGCGCTCGGAGTGCCCGATGACGCGTTCACGATCGGCTGCCTGACGCGCTTCAACTCCAAGAAACGCAACGAGGTGGCGATCGACGCCGCGGTGCGGCTGGCGCGCGATCCGGGGCCGCCGGTGCACCTGCTGATGATCGGCGAGGGCGAGACGGAGGCCGAGCTGCGCACGCGTGCCGCTCCGCTCGGAGACGCGGCCCACTTCGTGCCGAGCAGCGGCGCCGAACCGGCCGAGCTGCTGTCCGGCTGCGACGTCGTGGTCTTCTGCCCTTCCCCCACCGAGGGCGAGCCGCTGGCGATCTCGATCGGGATGCTGGCCGAGCGGCCCGTGGTGGCGACCGCCGCCGAGGGCGCCACCGGGCTCGTGGAGCCCGGCACCGGGGCGATCGCGGTCCCCGACCACGACGAGGCCGCCGTCGCCGCGCTGCTCGCCGGCTACCGGGGCGACCCGGCGAGAACCACTTCCGAGGGTCGCGCGGCACGCCGGCTCGCCGCCGCCCGCCACGACCCTGCCGTCGTCGGGGAGCGCGCCGAGGGGCTGCTCAGGCGCGTCTAGCCGGGCCGCATCGCCAGACGGCGCATGACGGCGAGCAATCCGCCCATTGCGCCGACGAGCGCGGTGAAACGGGGGTCCAGGCCCGTGAACGAGCCGACGGTCTCGACAACCGCGAGCGCCAGGAACCCGCACAGCAGCGCCAGGCCGGCGGCCGACAACAACGGATCCGCGCTACGTCGCCAGACCTGCCAGCCCATCGCCAGGCAGGTGCCCATCACGGCGAGATAGGCCAGCAGGCCCAGGATCCCCAGCTTCAGCCACCACCACAGCGCGACGACGTGGGTATAGCTGCGTCCGTTCTCGTGATCCACTCCCAGCGGGTGCGTGGCGGTCCACTGGCCGCCTAGCCCCAGACCGGATATCGGATGCTGGCGGATCTCGGTGGCCACGTTCTGGAGCTCGTCGATCCGGTAGCGGTCCTGCGCGTTACGCTCGATCTTCGACGGCTCGAGCGAGCGAGCGCGCTCGACGATCGGGTCCTCTGCCTGCAGCGGCTGGAGCGAGAGCATCCAGACCGCCACCGCCAGCAGCAGCGCGGCCACGAAGGCCAGGCGGCGCCCGAGCGGCCTGGAGCCGAGCAGGACGACGAGCAGCACCCCAAGCGCCGCCCCGATCCAAAACGAGCGGCGGAACGACAGCACAAGCGAGAGCACCAACAGCGGCGACCCGGCAAGCACCCAGATCGGCAGGCGGGCGCGCAGCTGCAGCGCCGCCACGACACCGAGGATGGCCAGCAGCACCAGCCAATTGGCGGTCGGCTCGTAGTAGGTGATGGTCGCGCCCTCCACCACTATCCCGACGCCGGCTGCCACGCCGATCACGCCCAGTGCCGCCTTCACCAGCGCGATCGCCACGCCGAAGGCGAGGGCTCCGCGCACCTGGCGCTCCGTCTCGACCACGTTCACGACCAGCAGCGGCACGATCGGCAGCCAGGCGAGCTGGCGCGCGGCGAACACCAGATCCTTCCCCCCGATGCCTGAGAACGCCCCGGTGACGGCCCCCGCCGCGGCGGCCAGCACCACCAGCATCAGCGGCAGCGTGAGGGGGCCCGCCAGCCGCGCCGGGCGCTCGGCGCGGAGCCGGTCGATCAGCACCGCCAGGACCGCCAGGGCGAGGAGGCACTCCATGGGCGTCGGCCCTATCGGCAGCGGCTCGTAGATCCCTCTGGCGAAGCCGAGAAGGTCGTCGCTGCGGCCCTCGCAGATCACCATCAGCGCCACTACCAGCCCCACCGTCACACGCGCGCGCTGGAGCAGCGCCAGGGCCGCGGCGGCCGCGAGCGGCAGGACGAGCGCCCCGGACCCATAGCGCACGGCCGCCAGCGCCACAAGCGCCAGGCCGGCACCCGCCGACGCGACCGCAACCCGGGAGGGCCCGGGGGCACGCATGCTGAGAGCGGACATCTGAGTCGAGTGTAAGTCGACACAGGAGATCCGCCGGAAAAATCAGTTGCCCCATCCGGCCAAAGTCATGCGATGCTGGGGTTGAACTGGCATGAGTGCGGTCACTCAGATCGATCCGCACGCCTCCGCCCCGCCGCCGATCACTCACCCGGCGCCATCTCGCGGCTCGGCGTGGAACTACGCCCTCGAACGGGAGGGCTGGACGTCCCTGCTCGTATTCGCGGACGCGCTGGCGTCGCTGCTCGCTGTCCTGATCGCGCTGGCGGTCACCGACACGCCCCTGGTCACGACCCCCGAGTACGCGGCGCTGTTCGCGCTGCCGGTGGCGGTGCCGGCGATGCTTCACGTGCGCGGGGTCTACCGGCGCCGTGTGCGCATCGCGCTGCGCGCCCTGTCGCCGATGCTGGGGGCGATCTCCGTCGCCGCCATGGCCGTGCTGACCTGGGACGTGGTCGTGTACGGCGGGGCCAACGTCGCCCCCGTGATCGGCTGGATCTGGGTCCTGACGATCCTCCTTCTGGCCGGCGCCCGCTGCGGGCTCGCCCTCGCGCGCCGCCAGGCGCGCATCAAGGGCCTGGCCGGCAAGCCGACCCTGATCGTCGGCGCCGGGGTCGTCGGCAAGGCAATCGCCCAGCGCCTCGCCGCGCAACCCGAGTACGGCCTGCACCCGGTCGGCTTCCTCGACGAGAACCCGCCCGCGCAAAACGGCAACGGCGCGCCCCACCGGATGCTCCCCGTGCTCGGTACCCCCGCGGATCTCGCCGAAGTCGCCGCGGCGCACTCGGCGGAGCACGTGATGATCGCCTTCATCGCGGAGCCGGACCAGAGCCTGCTGGCTCTCGCACGGCGCTGCGAGCAGCTCGGGCTGGAGGTCTCGCTGGTGCCGCGCCTGTTCGAGTCGATGAACGATCGCGTCGCCCTCGACTGGGTGGGCAGCCTCCCGGTGCTGGGGATCCGCCCGCTCGACCCCAAGGGCTGGCAGTTCCGCGTCAAGTACGCGCTCGACAGGCCGCTCGCGCTGCTCGGCGTGCTCGCGCTGTCGCCGCTGATGGCCGTGGTCGCGATCGCCGTGAAGCTGAGCTCGCCTGGGCCGATCCTCTTCCGCCAGCGGCGCATCGGCCAGGACGGGCAGATCTTCGAGATGCTCAAGTTCCGCTCGATGTGCACCCCTGACGAGGCCGTGGAGTTCGTCCCGCCGCCCGGATTCGCGCCCGGCGGCATCGAAGGCCCGGACCGCCGCACCCCGATCGGCCGCTTCCTGCGCCGCTCCGGCCTCGACGAGCTTCCCCAGCTGATCAACGTGGTGCGCGGGGAGATGAGTCTGGTCGGGCCGCGCCCCGAGCGACCGGAGTTCGCGATCGCATTCGGCGCGCAGCACGCGCGCTACACCGACCGGCACCGCGTCAAGTCCGGCATCACCGGCTGGGCCCAGGTCTCCGGGCTGCGCGGCCAGACCTCGCTGGTCGACCGCGTCGACATGGACAACTACTACATCCGGAACTGGTCGCTCTCGCTTGACCTGAAGATCGCTCTCCTGACGGTCCCGGCGGTGCTGCGGACCGGCGATGCCGCCTGACCAGGCCCTGCGCGGCAGCTTCCGCCGGTCGGCCATCGTGCACGACTGGCTGACGATCCCTGGCGGATCGGAGAAGGTGCTGATGGAGCTGCTGGATCTGCTCCCCGAGGCCGAGGTCTTCACCTCGGTCTACGACCCGGCCCGCTGGCCCGGAGAGCTGCACAAGCGGGTGGTTCACACCTCGTTCCTGGATCGCCTTCCGGGCGCGCATAAGCACTACCCCAAGCTGCTGCCGCTCATGAACATGGCGTTCGAGTCGTTCGACCTGTCCGGCTTCGACCTGGTCGTGTCCTCCAGCCATTCGTGCGCGAAGAACGTGCTGACGGGCCCCGACGCCCTGCACGTCTGTTACTGCCACACGCCGATGCGCCACGCATGGGAGCCGCGCCACCTGGCCGGCGAGCTGGGGGGCGGCTCGGCCTTCGCAGCGCGCCTGATGCTCGGCCGCCTGCGCCGCGACGACCTCGCTGGGGCAAGCCGGCCGGATGTCTTCGTCGCCAACTCGACACACGTCGCGGCGCGCATCCGCAAGCACTACCGCCGCGACGCCGTGGTCGTACATCCGCCTGTGGACGTGGAGCGCCACCTATACCGGCCGCGCCGCGAGGACGACTACTACCTCGTGCTCGGCCGCGTCGTGCCCTACAAGAAGGTGGAGCTGGCCGTGGGCGCCTGCGCGACGCTCGGGCGGCGCGTGAAGGTCGTGGGCGAGGGGCGCGGTCTCGAGGCGGCCCGCGCCGCGGCCGGCCGGGACGCCGAGTTCCTCGGTTTCCTGCCGGACGCCCAGGTCGACGAGCTGCTGTCCGGAGCGCGCGGACTGCTCTTCCCGGGCGAGGAGGATTTCGGGATCGTGCCTGTGGAGGCGCAGGCGGCCGGTGTGCCGGTGATCGCCTACGGAGCCGGCGGGGTGCGCGACAGCGTCATCGAGAACGAGACCGGTGTCTTTCATGCAGAGCAGACCGTAACCTCGGTCGCGTCCGCCATCCTTCAGGCTGAGAGCATGCGGTTTGACGAGTATCGACTGAGGGCAAACGCACGCCGTTTCGCTCCGGCGCGCTTCCGCGCCGAGGTGACCGACGTCCTGCTCGAGCACGCCCCCGAGGCGGCGGCGAGGTGAGCGCGACGCCGGATCTCCGCTTCGAGCCCGAGCGCGAGCGCGACTCCGTGGCCTACGCGTTCGGCGTGCTGCGCCGGCGTTGGCTGGTGGTGGTCCTGGCGATCGTCGCCTGCCTGGCCGCCGGCGTGGTGATCACGGGAGTGGACTCCAAGGACCGCTACGAGAGCACCTCGCGGGTGCTGTTCGGCACGTCGGCTCTGTCCGACGCCGCGCTGCAGGTGGACCGCTTCTCCCAGGACCCCGAGCGCGAAGCGGCGACCAACGTGCTGCTGGCCGGGTCCGAGGCGGTCGCGGGCGACGTCCGCCGGCGCCTCGGCCTGTCGACCTCGGTCGAGGACCTGCTCAACAAGGTGGAGGTCGAGGCGGAGCAGAACGCCAACGTGCTGAAGATCACCGCGACCGACGAGAACCCGCGCCGTGCGGCGACTCTGGCGAACGCGTTCGCCAGCGAGTTCGTGGCGTTCCGGGCGCGCGCGGACCGCCAGAGCATCGACACCGCCGAGCAGGACCTGCAGCAACAGCTCGCGGCGCTGCCGCTGGACGCCCCGGAGCGCCAGGACGTGCGCGACGCGCTGCAGCGCCTCGCCTCGTCGCGGGCGCTGGCGAACGGCGACGCCAAGGTCATCGCACGCGCCGAGGTGCCCACGGCTCCGTCGAGCCTGGGACTGGCGGAGGTACTGGCGCTGGCCGGCATCATCGGGCTCGCGCTGGGCCTGGTGGGCGCGCTTGTCGTGGAGTCGATGGACAAGCGGATCGGGGACGTGGCCAGCTTCGAGCGCGAGTACCGCCTGCGCGCGCTGGCGGTGGTCCCCCAGAAGACCTTCCGGCGACAGGGCGTGCGGTCCAACTCCGGCGATCTCGAACCATTCCGGATCCTGCGCACGGCCGTGGACTTCGCCCGGGTGACCCGCCCGGTGCGCACGGTGATGGTGACCAGTGCGGTCCGGGGCGAGGGCAAGACCAGCGTGGCGATCGGGCTGGCCCAGGCGATCGCACTCAGCGGGCGACCTGTGATCCTCGTCGAGCTCAACCTGCGGCACCCGAGCCTGGCGCGGGCATTCGGGCTGTCCGACCACGGCGGGGTGACGAGCGCGCTGCTCGGCAGCGAGCCCAACGACCTGCTGCACCGCCCGCTCAGGGAGCTCCCGGATCTCGAGGTGCTCGCGGCCGGCGTGCTGCCGCCCAACCCCGCCGAGCTGCTCGAGGCGCCGGCGCTGGACGTGATGCTGCGCAACCTGCTCCAGGACGGCAAGAAGACGCTGGTGATCGACGCCGCGCCGCTGCTGCCGGTCGCCGACGCTCAGATCCTGCTCAACAAGCCTGCGGTCGACGCCAGCGTGGTCGTGGCACGCCAGGGCGTGACCACACGCGACCACGCTCGGCGCGCCCGGCTCGTCCTGGACGGGCACGCCGCCGCCCCGATCGGGTTGGTGGTCACCGGGCACGCGGCACGCGACGTGTACGGCTATGGCTACGGGGAGATCTGGCAGCCGGAAGCGGCTGTCGAGGAACCCACCGCCTCGACGCAAGCGGCTCCGCGACCGGCGCCGACCGCCCCGAACGGCCAGCCGCCGGCCGGCCGGCCCAGGTCGCGTTCGCGGCTGTCCTGGCTGCGCTAGCCGGCCGCGTCTGCCAGC
>JACCSF010000017.1 GCA_013813135.1 Thermoleophilaceae bacterium
CGACCAGTTGGGCGGTGTCAGCGTGCTCCACCGCGCGGCACCTTAGCCGCAAGCAGCCGGCTCGGCCGGCTGCGCACGGACCCGCTTAGCCGCAAGCAGCCGGCTCGGCCGGCTGCGCACGGACCCGCTTAGTGCGGCGGCAGGCCGCCGGCGCGGTGGCGGTTGTACTCCTCGGCGATCTCGCGCAGGCCCTCGCCGTGGCCCGGGTTCAGCTGCTGACGCGCGTGGATCAGGTAGCGGCGCGGGCTGTGGCCCGGCAGCACCGTCGCGGCGGCCGCCCGCGCGAGGTACGCCCAGGTCCAGCAGACTCGCCAGAGCGCACGCGCTACCGGCATGCGGTGCTTGCGGAAGTAGAGGTCCCGGCCGCGATGGAACTCGACGATTCGGCGCCGCATGGCGTCGGCGTCGGTGGACAGCTGGTCGTGGTGCACGGCCTGCGCCTGCGGCACGAACAGGATGCGCCAGCCCGCGTCGTGCAGCCGCCGGCAGAAGTCCGTCTCGTCCGAGTAGACGAAGAACGCGGGGTCGAACCAGTCGATCTGCTCCGCCGCCTCCCGGCGCACCATCATCGCGCTCGACTGGACCCAGCCGACCCGGCGCACCGAGTCGCCCCGGCTCTGCACGGCGTAGCTGTCGTGGATGAACAGCGCACCGGCGAGCGCCCAGCCGGCGTTCGGCAATCGCCACGCGCACGCGGTCGGCTCACCGGCGCTGGTCAGCAGCTGCGCCCCGGCGGCGGCCGAGCGTGGGTCGCCCTCGAGCGCGTCGAGCAGCGCGCGTGTGGCGCCCTCGCGCAGCTCGGTGTCCTCGTTCAGCAGCAGGCAGAAGCCGCCGCGCGCTTCGCGGAGCAGGCGCGAGTCGTTCTCGGCCTTACCGGCGCGCCGGTCGAGGGCGATCAGGCGCGCGGCAGGGAAGCCGTCGCGCACGGCTTGGGCCGAGCCATCGTCGGACGCGTTGTCGAGCACGAGCACCTCGTATGAGACGCCGGGCGGGTGGGTGCGCTCGATCGCGTCGAGGCACGCCATCAGCCAGGCGCGCCCGTTCGTGTTCACCACGCAGTAGGAGAGGGCGGTCAGCGCGCGGTCTCCTCGAGCACGGCGAGCGCGCGCTCGGCGAGCAGGTCGCGATCGAACTCGCGCTCCGCCAGCGCCCGCCCATTGTGCCCCATGCGTTCGACCTCCTCGGGGTGGGCGCGCAGCCAGGCGAGCTTCTGCGCCAGGTCGTTCGCGTCCCCGGTGCGCACGTACAGGCCGGCGTCGTTCTCCTCCACAAGCTGGCGCATCCAGCCGTCCGTGTTCACGATCGCCGGGCGTCCGGCGGCGAACGTGTCGAACAGCTTGTTCGGGGAGTTGGTTGCGAGCACGGGAACGTCCTTGAAGAAGGTCAGGCAGGCGCCGGAGCGTGCGGCCAGCGCGGCCACCTCGTCCTTGCTCGAGGCCGTTCCCGGGAACTCGACGTTGGGCGGCGCCGAGCGCTCCAGCTCGGCGCGTCGCTTGCCGTCGCCCATCAGCACGAAGGCCATGTCGGGCAGCAGCCGCGCCGCCTCGATCGCGGCGGTCAGGTCGTTGGCCTCGCCCATCGTCCCGAAGTAGCTGACGACAAAGCGCTCGTCCGGGGAGGGCGGGCGCGCCGGCTGGAACAGGTCGAGGTCGGACGCGTTGGGAACCAGCGCCACCTTGCCCGCCGGCACGCCCGCGCCGATGATTCCGTCGCGGATGCCGGGGGAGAGGGCGATCAGGCGCCGGGCGCGCCGGTAGGCCTGCCGCTCCAGCGAGCGCGCTTGGCGCTGCAGCCGCGGGTTGCCGAGCGCGCCCATCTGGATCGGCGCCTCGGGCCAGAGGTCGCGCACCTCGAAAACGAGCGGAGCGCGCCAGCGCGCTGCCGCGGCCAGCGCGGGCACGGCGATCGTGAGCGGCGGCGACGTGGCGTAGATCACGTCAGGACGCGGACCGCGCAGCGCAGCGGTCGTGGCGCCCGCGGCGAAGCGCCCGAACGCGAGCATCCGCTCCTGGTCAGAGGCGGCGGTGGCGCTCACGTAGTCGGAGTAGGCCCCCGGCACGCCCACGACGTCGATCCCGTCGACCGTGCTGCGCCCCTCGCCTGCGGTTACCATCCGCACCCGGTGGCCCCTCGCGACGAAGCGGCGCGCGAACTCGTACGAGCGCGTGCCACCCACTCCCGCGCGGGTGATGAAGAACTGGTGCAGGTAGAGGATCTGCATCTGTGAGGCCGAACGCTAGCCGTGCCCTGGATCTCGCTGTGGCCAGCCTGGTGCTGGTGGTCGGCTCCCCACTGCTCGCACTGGCGGCCGTCCTGATCAAGCTGGAGAGCCGCGGGCCTGTCTTCTACCGCCAGCGGCGCGTCGGCCGCCACGGCGAGCCGTTCGAGCTCTGGAAGCTGCGCACCATGGTGCCGGGCGCGGAGAGCATGGGCGCCGGCATCTACGTCATCGAGGGCGACTCGCGCATCACTCGGGTCGGTCGCCTGCTGCGCCGCTTCTCGCTGGACGAGCTGCCCAACCTAGTCAACGTGCTGAGGGGGGAGCTGTCAATCGTGGGCCCGCGGCCGACGGTCCAGGAGCAGGTCGACCGCTATACGGAGCGGCAGCGGCGGCGGCTCGAGGTCAAGCCGGGCATCACCGGCTGGGCGCAGATCAACGGACGCACGTCATTGCCGTGGCCGGAGCGGATCGAGCTGGACGTCTGGTACGTGGAGCACCGTTCACTGTGCCTCGACCTGCGCATCCTGGCGCGCACGGTGCGGATGCTGGCCACGGGCCACGGCCTCTATTCGGACGAGCTGAAGCAGGGCTGGTGAGTAGGCGGTCGCTCGGACGCGGCTGCAGCGACCAACGGCGCCTCACCCGCTGCCTGGCCGGCGCTTGGTTGCGGCCGTCAGCGCAGGGGCCTCAGCGCACGCGAAGGGGACGCCACCCCGTCGACCCGCGGTCGGTGTCGTCGTCCGACTTGACCACGACCGCGTAGCGGTAGAAGGCCCGGAAGGCCGGCACGAAGGAGCTGGAGAAGAGGCCACGCCGCGCTCGTATCGCCTTCGCCCCGACGGTGCGGAAGCCCCCGCGGATGCGCTGCTGTAGCACCACGTGCACCCATGGCTTGCGCGGCCCGACGCTGCCCTGAACCGGCACCCGCATGCCGCGGCGGCCGCGGCTCGCGGCTTGTCGCAGGGACACCACCGGGCGCAGGCGCAGCAGTAGCCGCGCGGAGGTCGCTCCGGCCAGCTCGGCCTGGCCGGGGAAGCGCAGCCGCACGTACATGCGCTTGCGCGGGTGCAGCTCGCCGGTGAACGTGCCGTCGGTCGCCGTCGTCAGGTGCTCGGCGGTCACCCAGCTTCCGTCCGCGTTGGTCTCCACGTCGACCGGCGCGCCTGCGAGCGCGAGACCGTCCGGGCCGGCCAGCTGCCCCGTGACGGGCACGAGCTCGCCGTAGTCGATCGAGTCGTGGGCGAGCGCGGCGCTGAGTCGCGCGGTGAAGCTGGGGGGAGCGCCCACGCCGGTGGCGACCATCGCCCGCAGCTCGTCGAGCTGCGCATACAGGAGCCCGCCCGGGCAGGCGGTCCGCCCGGTGTCGCGATGGCCGATCACCCGCTGCACGGTCACGCGCGCTCCCGCGCCGTAGCGGCTTGCCGGCCCGCCGGCGCTGGTCAGCGTGACCTCGCCCGACAATTGCTGCAGGTGCACCGCCAGCTTCCAGCGGATGTAGCGCGCCAGCGCGTCCAGCGTCTCAGGGGTGGCGGCGACGCTCGTGTGGTCGCCGATGCTCGCGATCCCGGCCGTCTCCGAGTTGAAGCCCTGGGCCTGCGCCCCGATCACCGCCCCGTCGAGCCCGCCGGCGCGGCCCTCGTAGAGCACGCCGTACTTGTCTACGAGCGCGTTGTAGCCGATGTCGTTCCAGCCGTTCGAGTTGCGGTGGTAGCGGCAGATCGCCAGCACGATCGCCGGCGCCTCGGCGGGCGAGTAGTCGTTCAGCGAGACGGTGTGATGGACCTGGACCGCCTGCACCGTCCCGTACAGCGGCGCCTCTCGCGGCGGGCACTGGCCGGCGCCCCACTCGGAGCGGCTGACGAAGTCGGGCTCAGGATCCTGAGCCGCGCGCGCCCGAGCGTGCGCGTAGCGGCCGACGTTCACGAAGTGCAGCCGCAGCCCCGCGACGCGCCGGCTCATGCGGTACTGCACGGCGTTGGCCACTCCCACCCAGAGCGGATCGGACGCGGCGGCCATGCCCTCATCGCGGCCAGGGTCGGGGTTGTGGTCGGAGTGGGCGTCGATCTCCTGCCAGCGGCTCCAGCCGCGCCCCGGGCGCCGCACCCGTACGGAGATCGCCGGCTCGGCGCCCCCGCGCCAGCGCATGCCGACCAGATTGAAGCGGTGAGCGGTGGCCAGGCGCCGCGACAGCACCGGCCCGCCACTCGCGCCGGCCGTCGCCGCGGTGGCGCGCGGCGCGATCTCGAAATCGAAGGGCTCGGCCGACTCCGCTGCCGCGGAGGCCGGAAGGATGACCAGGGCGCACATCAGCGCCGCTGCTGTGGCGAGCAGCCTCACGGGATCTGGAACACGGTGCCAGCCGCACCGATGCGGCGCTGCAAGATCGCGTGCAGTTCGCCGGTCTGGGCGCGATCGCCCGAGGCCGGGGCCGCTACGGGACCGGCTCGGGCCCGTTCGAGCGGTGCTCGTCGCGGAAGGCGCGCAACGCGTCGATTGCGTCCTCGCTCCACGTCGGGCAGCCGAGCGTCCGGCCGGTTCCGAGCGGCGTGGGGTCGGCGCTCCAGGCGGTGGCGGCCACGTCGTAGGACATGTTGGCGCGCCGCACGACGACCAGCTGGTAGCTGTCCTCGTCGAACAGGGCGCGGAGCTGCTGGCGCGCCTCGCGGGGGAGGCTCGGCTTGGCCCAGACGATCACGCGACCGTGCTCCAGCGCGTGCACCAGGGCCGTGTCGTTCGGCGGCGCACCGTTGTACAGGCCGTCCTCCGCGGGCACGGCGTAGTGCTTGCCGCTGGCGGGCGGGTCCTGCGGGTACTTGAGCTTCTGATCGGGGTCCTGGATGTGGTCGCGCGAGGCGGCCCTGTTCGACTTCAGCTCGCACCCCGCCGCGTCGGCCACCCGCGCGAGGTCGAATACCTTCTGTTCTGGGATCGAGCCGCCGCTGGGAAAGTTGTCACCGCTGCCCTTGACGCCGCCCCCCTCGTCGTCGCCGCCGCTCCCCGTGGCCACCACGACGAGGATCGCGATCGCCGCGACCGCGATCAGCGCCGCGCCGACGATGCCGACGAGCCGCTTGCGCTGCTGCGCCGCCCGGGCCTCGGCCTCGCGGCGTTCGCGCTCGCGCCGCAGCGCCTCCTTCTGCTCTCGGCGATGGGACATCGCGGCGGAAGGCTAGCTTGCGCGGTAAGCGCCGCGGCGCGCCGGAGTCGCCGCCCGGCGCCGCCCGGCCGCGCTCGACTTCGGCTTGAAGCAGCGCTCTACGAATTCGACGATCTCGCCCGTGAGCCGCTCCGGCGTCAGACGCAGCTCGAGCACCGACGACGCCTGCACGAGCCGCGCGTTCGGCAGCTCGCGAACGAGCATGTCGGAGTCCGAGAAAGGGTGGACCGGGTCGCGGTAATGGCCGATCACGAGCGTCTCCTGATCGAGCTCGCGGCGCTCCTCCGACGGCGGGGCGACGCGCCCGAAGAAGAGCCCCTGCAGCACCGACGCCGAGGGCTTCGGGTCCTGGCTGATCCAGTCGAGCATCATGTCGGGCAACAGCGAGCCGGTGCGCGGCACGAGCCGCGCCACGCCGCCGACCACGCGGGCGGCGGGCGCCCCGAAGGTCAGTCCCACCAGCAGCGGCGTGAAGGCGAGCGCGCAGCCGAGCAGCGCGTTGTCGAGCACCGGCATCTCCACCAGCAGCCCGCGCACGCGCTCGGGCGCGGCGGCCGCCGCCTCGAGCGTGGCGTTGGCGCCCAGGGAGGTGCCTCCGATCACGGCCTGCTTCACCTCCACGTGGTCGAGCAGGGCGATCGCCTGACGGCCGAAGGTCGTCATCGAGTAGTTGGGCATCTCGGGCGGCCGGTCAGAGTCGCCGTGGCCGAGCAGGTCGAGGCAGAGCACGCGATGCCCGTGCTCGGCGAGCGTCTCGGCCAGCGGGCGGTGCATCCTGCGCGAGAACAGCAGGCCGGGCAGCAGCACCACCACGCGCGCGCCGGAGCCGTACTCGTCGTAGACGAGCCGGTGACCGTCGAAGTCGAAATGCTGAACCGTGGGCTCCATTGAGGGAAGAGGCTATCTCTTCGCGGTCGCGGCCTTTACACCCTCCCGCCCCTTGCGGCGGGGGCTAGCATCCCGCCCAGGAGAGGGCAAACGAGGGGAGAGGGCTATGGGTGCGACCGTCCGCATCTGTGTGACCGTCAACGGCGAGAGGCGCGAGTCCGAGGTCGAGGCTCGAACGCTGCTTGTCTACTGGCTGCGCGAGGAGCTGGGCCTGACCGGCACTCACGTCGGCTGCGACACCACCAATTGCGGCGCGTGCACCGTTCACATGAACGGCGAGTCCGTGAAGAGCTGCACCGTCCTCGCGGCGCAGGCTGACGGCGCCGAGGTCACGACAATTGAGGGCCTCGCGCCCGAAGGCGGACTGCACCCCCTCCAGGACGCCTTCTGGGAGAAGCACGGCCTCCAATGCGGCTTCTGCACGCCGGGCATGATCATGGCGGCGGCCGACCTGCTCCAGCGCAACCCGAACCCCACGGACGACGAGATCCGCCACGGGCTCGAAGGCAACCTCTGCCGTTGTACCGGTTACCACAACATCGTCAAGGCGGTCAAGGCCGCGGCCGCCAACGAGGTGCCGGCATGACCTCCGTCGGCCAGGCGCTCAAGCGCAAGGAAGACCCCCGGATGATCACCGGCCGGGGGTACTACACCGAGGACATCCAACTGCCCGGGATGCTGTACGCCGTGATCGTGCGCTCACCGGAGGCGCACGCCACGATCACCTCGATCGACACCTCTGCGGCCAAGGAGCGCGACGGCGTCGTCGCCGTCTACACCGGCGAGGACCTGGCCGGCGACTTCGCCGGGCCGCTGCCGATGGTGTGGGCGCCGCCCGGCGTCGAGATCAACACTCCCGAGCACTGGCCGCTCAAGCGCGGTGAGGTCAAGCACGTCGGCGACCCGGTGGCGGTCGTGGTGGCCACCAGCCGCACCGCCGCCTTCGACGCGGCCGACGACGTGATCGTGGACTACGACCCGAAGCCGGTCGTGGTCGATCCCGAGCAGGCGCTGGAGGACGGCTCGCCGCTCGTCTGGGACAGCTTCGGCACCAACAAGACGCACGAGTGGGCCGTCGCGGGTGGCGATTTCGAGGCGGCCGAGGCCGAAGCCGAGGTGACGGTCGAGGCTCGCTACGTCAACCACCGCACCTCGGGCGCGCCGATCGAGCCGCGCTGCTCGGTCGCCGAGGCCCGCGCGGAGAAGCTGACGCTGTACTCGACGACTCAGATCCCGCACATCGCTCGCTTCGTGCTCTCCGGGATGCTCGGCATCGCGGAGGACAAGCTGCGGGTGGTTGCCCCGGATGTCGGCGGCGGCTTTGGCGCGAAGCTCCAGGTGTACGCAGAGGAGGCGCTGGTGCTGGCGTTGGCAAAGCGCCTCGGGCGGCCGGTCAAGTGGACCGAGACGCGCTCTGAGCACATGACCACGAGCCACCACGGTCGCGACCAGATCAGCTACGTGACGCTCACGGCCAAGCGCGACGGGACCGTCACGGGCTGCCGCGCCCGGATCATCGCCGACCTGGGCGCCTATCAGCAGCTGCTCACGCCGTTCATCCCGACGCTCGGCTTCCCCGTGATGGGCGGTTGCTACGCGATCCCATCGATCGACCTCCACTTCACCGGTGTCTTCACCAACAAGATGCCGACCGACGCGATCCGCGGAGCGGGCCGCCCGGAGGCCACCTACTGGATCGAGCTGACGATGGACAAGCTCGCGCGCGAGCTCGGCATGGACCCGCTCGAGCTGCGGCGCAAGAACTTCGTCCGCAAGGAGCAGTTCCCGTTCGAGACCGCCCTCGGGATCGTCTACGACTCGGGCGACTATCACGGCTCGCTCGACCGGCTGCTGGAGAACTTCGACCTGGACGAGTTCCGCAGCGAGCAGGCCGGCCTGCGCGAGCAGGGGATCCACCGCGGCGTCGGCTTCTCCACCTATGTGGAGGTCTGCGGGCTCGCGCCGTCGCGGGCCGTCGGACCTCAGGGCGTCGGACTGCAGGCGGCGTTCTACGAGTCGGCCAACGTCCGGGTTACGCCGACCGGTTCGGCGATCGTCTACTCCGGCATCTCGCCACACGGGCAGGGGCTGGACACGAGCTTCGCCCAGATCGCGGGCGACATCCTCGGGATCGACCCGCAGAACGTGGAGATCCTGCACGGCGACACCGACCAGGGCGCGTGGGGCTGGGACACCTACGGCTCGCGCTCGCTGTCGGTAGGCGGCGAGGCCCTCGCGCGCGCGGCACGCAAGGTGCAGGACAAGGCCAAGCGCATCTGCGCGGCGCTGCTCGAGGCCGCGCCGGAGGACATCGAGCTGACCGACGGCAAGTATCAGGTGAAGGGCTCGCCGGACAAGTCGATGACGATGGCGGAGATCTCGGGCGCGGCCCATATTCCCCCCGCCGAGCTGCCGGCCGACATCGAGCCGGGGCTCGAGGAGAGCTCGTTCTACGACCCGGAGAACTTCGTGTTCCCGTTCGGCGCGCACGCCTGCGTGGTCGACGTGGACGCGGAGACCGGCAAGGTCAGCGTGGTCCGTTACGTGGCGGTCGACGACTGCGGGCCGGCCATCAACCCGATGCTGATCGACGGCCAGGTCCACGGCGGCATCACGCACGCGATCGGACAGGCGCTCTACGAGCAGGTCGTCTACGACGAGGACGGGCAACTCGTCACCGGCACGTTCGTCGACTACGCGCTGCCGACCGCGGCGGAGGTGCCGGGGTTCGAGACCGACCGCACCGAGACGCCCTCGCCGACGAATTCGCTGGGCGTCAAGGGGATCGGCGAGGCCGGCACGATCGCCGCCACGCCCGCTGTCACGGCGGCGGTGATGGACGCGCTGCAGCCGCTGGGGGTGCTGTGGCTGGACATGCCGCTCACGCCCGTGCGCGTCTACGAAGCCATCCAGGCCGCGCAGGGCAACGGGGCGGGCCCACCCTCCAGCCAGCAGGGAGTGCGGCTGGACGAGCACGGCAGGGGATCGGCCGGCAGCGGCCCAACCGCGCCAGACGAAGGAGGTGCGTCGTGATCACCGCCCCGTTCGACTACGAGACGCCCGAGACCCTCGACGAGGCCGTCCGCATGCTGCACGAGAACGGCGAGGACGCGAAGCTGCTCGCCGGCGGCCACTCGCTGCTGCCGCTGATGAAGCTGCGGCTGGCCGCGCCGACGCTGCTCGTGGACCTGCGCCTGGTGCCCGGGCTGCACCACATCCAGCGCGAGAACGGCAGCTGGCGAATCGGCGCCCTGGCCAGGCACGCCGACCTCCAGGACACCCCGGAGCTGGGCGTGGCCTCGGCGGCGGCAAAGCAGATCGCCGACCAGCAGGTGCGCAACCGTGGCACCATCGGCGGCTCGCTGGCGCACGGCGACCCGGCGTCCGATCTGCCCGCGGTGCTGGTCGCCCTGGAGGGCGAGGTGAGCGCCCAGGGACGAAACGGCCTGCGTACGATCCCCGCCGGCGAGCTGTTCCAGGACTACCTGACGACGGCGCTCGCTCACGACGAGGTGATCACCGAGGTGCGCCTGCCGGCGACCGACGGCTGGGGCTACGGGTACGAGAAGTTCACCCGCCGCGCCGAGGACTGGGCGATGGTCGGCGTGTGCGCGCTCGTCAAGAAGGGGGCCGACGGCTCGTGCGAGGACGTACGGGTGGGTCTGACCAACATGGGCTCGACCCCGCTGCGGGCGACCGCCGCCGAGCAGGCGCTGCGCGGCGGGTCGCTCGACGGCGACTCGATCGCGAGCGCGGCCGAGCACGCCGCGGAGGGCACCGATCCGCCGGGTGACCTCAACGCCACGCCGGACTACAAGCGCCACCTGGCGCGGGTGCTGACGCGGCGGGCCTTGGTCGCCGCCGCGCAAGCGTGAGCCTCGACAGTCCCGCAGCCGTACGCGAGGCCCTGGGAGGCGAGCGCTACCTCGCCGACCGGGGCCTTTCTACGGCCGTCTATCTTGCTGCAAGCCTCGAGCAGCCGCTGCTGCTGGAGGGCGAGGCCGGCGTCGGCAAGACCGAAGTGGCGAAGGCGCTGGCCGGCGCCACCGGCGCCCGTCTGATCCGCCTCCAGTGCCACGAGGGCATCGACCTCCACCACGCGCTCTACGACTGGGACTACCCGCGCCAGCTGTTGCACCTGCGCACGGAGGGCGCGGACGCCGGCGAGCAGCTCTACTCGGAGCGTTTCCTGCTGCGCCGTCCGCTGCTCGAAGCGCTCCAGGCGAGCGAGCCGGTCGTGTTGCTGATCGACGAGATCGACCGTGCCGATGACGAGTTCGAGGCCTTTCTGCTGGAGCTCCTCTCGGACTTCCAGGTCTCGATCCCCGAGCTGGGCACGGTGACGGCGGAGCGCCGGCCGCTCGTGGTGATCACCTCCAACCGGACACGCGAGCTGCACGACGCGCTCAAGCGCCGCTGCCTCTACCACTGGATCGACTACCCGACCCCCGAACGCGAGGCGGAGATAGTGCGGACGCGCCTGCCGGGGGTCCCGGACGCGGTGGCGGACCGCGTCTGCGCGGCAGTGGCGCGGCTGCGCGCCGAGCAGCTCTACAAGCTGCCGGGCGTGGGAGAGACGATCGATTGGGCGCGCGCCCTGCTGGCGCTGGACGAGGCGGACCTGGACGCCACACTTGGTGTTGTGCTCAAGGTGAGAGAGGACATCGACGCGGTCCGCGACGGCGGGGTGCTCCAGGATGCGTGAGCGTCTTGGCGCGCGCATGACCGGCAAGCTGACGCTGCTCGCCGCCTCGATGCGCGCAGCAGGCGTGAGGGTGGGGGTGGGCGAGCTGCTCTCGGCTCACCGCGCCCTGAGCGCAGTCGATCCCGCGGACCGCGAGGCCGCCTACTTCGCGCTGCGGGCAACGCTGTGCTCGCGCCACGACGACCTGGCGGCCTTCGACGCGGCCTTCGCGGAATGGTTCCTGCCCGCGGCGACGCCGGCGTCCGAGCCGCCGCCCGCGTTCGACGAGGCGGCCAAGCTGGCGCTGCCGCGCACGGCCGTCCCCGCGGACGCGCGGATGCCCGCGCTGAACCCGGAGAGCGACGTCGTGCCCGCCGCCTGGTCGGACCTGGAGCTGCTGCGCGACAAGGACTTCGCGGACTACACCGAGGAGGAGCGCCGGCGCGCGCGCCAGGTGATGCGCAGGCTCGCCACCGCGGTGCCGGCCCGTCCCAGCCGGCGC
>JACCSF010000066.1 GCA_013813135.1 Thermoleophilaceae bacterium
CGGGCGGCCGCATCGTCAAGGCCGACGTTCAGGCCGCCGCGGAGAGCGGCGACGGTGGCGAGGCCGGCGCGGCGGAGGCCGAGGCGGCGCCCGCTGAGGCACCGGCCAAGGCCGAGGAGCGCGCGCAGGAGCCACGACGCGGCGAGGCCGGTGCCAAGGGCGAGGCAGAGATCCAGGAGCTGACCCGCCTCCAGCAGACCGTCAGCCGGCGCATGGCGGAGTCGAAGGCGACCGCGCCGGAGTTCTCGATCTCGCTGACCGTCGACATGACCCAGGCGGTGGAGCTGCGCCAGCGGCTCAAGGAGGTGGCCGACCCCGCGCCGTCCTTCAACGACATGGTCGTCAAGGCTGCCGCGACCGCCCTGCGCAAGCACCCGCGCGTGAACGCCGCCTACCGCGACGGAAAGTTCGAGCTCTACGAGCGCGTCAACATCGGCCTGGCGGTGGCGGCCCAGGACGCGCTGGTCGTGCCGACCGTCTTCGACGCCGACCGCAAGTCGCTCGGCCAGATCGCCCGCGACGCCCGCGCCGCGGCCGAGAAGGTGCGCGACAGGACGATCACCCCGCCCGAGCTTTCAGGGGCCACGTTCACGGTGTCCAACCTGGGCATGTTCGGCATCGAGCAGTTCACGGCGATCATCAACCCGCCGCAGGCGGCGATCCTCACGGTGGGCGCGCTCGCCAAGCGACCGGCCGTGGACGACAGCGGCCGTATCGTGGCGCGCGACCAGATGCAGCTATCGCTCGTGTGCGACCACCGCATCCTCTACGGAGCGGACGGTGCTCAGTTCCTGGCGCGCGTGAAGGAGCTGCTGGAGCAGCCGCTTTCGCTGGCGCTCTAACGCGCCGCCCGCAGGAGCTCAACCTCGCAGCCATCGCCCGGAATGTCGGCCCAGCCCGCATCCCCCCCTCTCCTCAGGTGGAAGCCCGCAGCCGCGCGAATCCGCCCCATCGCGGCTACTCTCGAAGGCTATGGCTCAGCCGGATCGCCACCCGCGCATGCCGCGCACCCTCGACGAGGAGATCATCGGCGCGCAGGAGCAGGAGGTCGTCTCCACGCTCACCGACGCGGCGCGCATCGAGCGAATCGAGCGCGAGCTTCAGACGGGCTTCGAAGCCCTCGCTCACGTCGGTCCCGCGGCCTCGTTCTTCGGCTCCGCCCGCACAGAACCTGACGAGCCGGAATACGGGCTCGCCCGTGACACCGCCCGCATCGTCGGCGACGCCGGGCTCGCCATCATCACCGGCGGCGGCCCCGGCGCCATGGAGGCAGCCAACCGCGGCGCGCGCGACGCGGGCGCGCTGTCGATCGGCCTCAACATCGAGCTGCCCTTCGAGCAGGGTCCCAACCCGTACTGCGACATCGGCCTCGAGTTCCATTACTTCTTCACGCGCAAGGTCATGTTCGTCCGCTACGCGAGCGGGTTCGTCGTCTTCCCCGGCGGCTTCGGCACCCTCGACGAGACCTTCGAGGCCCTCACGCTGATCCAGACCGGCAAGGTCCGCCACTTCCCTGTCGTGCTGGTGGGCACCGACTACTGGGGCGGGCTGGTCGACTGGATCCGCGAACGGCTGGTGCCCGAGGGCAAGATCTCGCCCCAAGACGTGGACCTGCTCTGCGTGACCGACGACCCGATCGAGGTGCGCGACCGGCTCATGTGCGCAACGCACCGTCAGGCGCGGGCATCCGTTCGTAGCGTTCCCTGACCACGTCGATGTAGGCGGCCAGGCCGTCGGCCAGCTCGGGGTCTTGCAGCTCGAGCACGTTCTCGGCGTTGCGCTCGCCCGAGCGCGACAGGTTGAAAGAGCCGGCGAACACCCAGTCGTCCGCCACCGTCACCTTCGCGTGCATGAAGTCGTGGACGCTCTCCGGCGTGTAGCGCGTGGAGGGCTTGCCGCGAAAGTCGGCGTGCTCCAGCACCGAGCCCAGGATCGGGATCTTCCAAGCCGAGCGCCCGTTTTCCCGCCACTGCTGGAAGACCTGTTCGAGCTGCGTCCGGTCGACCACGCCGCGCAGGTCGACTCGCGCCTCGGCGGCCACCTCGGCGAGCGTCCCGATCACCGGCCCGGCGGTCAGCACCGGCGAGGCGATCCGGACTCGCTCTCGCGCCCGCCCGATCGCTCGGGCGATCCGGTGCGACAGCTCCTCCCCGTGCCCCGGCGTGAACCAGGCGCGCGTCTGGCGCCCGTCCAGGTCCAGCGTGCGGGGTTCCACAGAGCCGGACATGTCCACGTCGCGGGCCCGCCAGAGCTCGTCGAAGTTGCGTGCGTACTCGACCGCCACCGCCAGCGAGTGGACCACCACGATCACGTTCTCCTGGCGCGTCCACGAATCGGTCGTCCAGTTGGTCGAGCCGGTCCATACCGCCTCGCCGTCGCGCACGACGTACTTGTGGTGCATCAGGTCGGGGATGCCCGGTATTCCGCAGGTCGGGAACGACAGAGCTTCGATCAGCTCGGGCTTGGTGCGCGGCGGCGGCGGGAAGATGCGCTCGTCGTGGTCGGCGTTGTAGGCGATCCGCACGGCCACGCCGCGCGCGGCCGCGTCGCGCAGCGCCGCCGAGACGATATCCCCCGGCTCGCCCGGGAGCCGGACGTCGTACAGCGCCAGATCGAGCGACCGCCGCGCCTGCGCCAGGAACGCCGCTACACGCTGAGCCAGCTCCAGCGCGGTCTGGCCGCCGGGGTGCAGCGGGTGGACCGCGATGGGCGCAGGCATCGGCGCCTAGGCCAAGCGGAAGCCGGTGCGCGCCGGCTCGAGCTCGATCGGGCTCTCCGGCATCCCGTCCGGCGGCTGCGGCGAGTTGAAGCCGCGCGGCGCGACGTCGTTGGGCGTATCGGGGTGGAACAGCGCGGCCAGGTACTGGATGTGGTCGCGGCCCACGTCGAGCTCGGTCTGCCCGCCGCCGTAGGCGCCGATGCCGCGCTCGGCGCAGAAGTCGTAGGCGCGGCCGAGCTCGGCGAGGGACCCCACCCGCGAGGGTTTGATGTTGACCGTGCGCGGCTCCCACTCGAGCGCCAGGATGTCGTCGACCGAGTGGATCGGCGCGTCCCAGGTGATGCGGTCGCGGTGCGGCTCGAGGATCGGGCGCGTCTCGTCGTTGATGTCGGGATCCTCGAGCCAGACGTCCGGGAACGCTTCGACCAGCTTGGCGTAGAGCTCGGGGTCCGTGGCCACGTCGACCGGCGTGCCCTTGTACTGGCCCTTGAGGTCGAGCGAGTCGACCGCGCCTGAGGCCGCGAGCTCCGCGATCAGCTCGTCGCTCCAGGTGTTGGTCGGGTCGAGCTTGAAGCGCGTGGAGGGGTAGCGCTCGAGCACCCGCAGCATGCGCTCCGAAGTCTCCGGCTCCGTAGCGTTCATCACGCCGAGGCGCATCGAAACGACGTAGTTGAGTGGGCGCAGCTCCCGGCCGATCTGCTCGGTGAGCGAGCGGCCGGTCTGCCGCAGCCCCAGGTCCAGGGCGGCCGACTCGAAGGCCCAGTTGCGGTAGCGCCGCGACACGTCGCGCACGGGCGGGTCCGGGAACGTGTCCAACTCGGAGAGGTGCTCCGCGAACGAGCCGAGCGTCCACGAACCCGTCAGCGGCAGCGCACCGCCGGCGGACTGAAAGGAGACGTGGTCGAGCCCGTCGTAGACCACGTCCTCGCCGACGCTCTCCTCGCCGCCGCCGCGCAGCGTGATCACCGTGGTGTAGCGGACGAAGTCCTCCGAGAACGCCAGCTCGCGGCCCTCGAGGTCGTAGCGCTCGATCTCTACCGGCAGCGAGGCGAGCTGTTCCCAGGTACTCACGGCCGCCGAGACTAGCGAGCCGGCCTAGCCTCCCGGAACCACCGGCACCGGCCTCTCCGACAGGTGCAGCGGCTTGTGCGGGCGGAGCTCCTCGAGCATCAGGCCACCTCCTCGGGCACCGCCGCGACAGCCAGCTTGGCGCCCGTCGCCACCTCCGGGTCGACCGTCTCCCGCCTGCGCCCGAAGAACTGGTCGTGCTTGCCCAGGCGCCACAGCACGCTCAGCACCCCTCCCAATATGAGCAGGCCGACGCCGAGCACCACCGGCACGGCGACGCCGAAGATCTCGCTGCCCGAGTAAGAGGCGCCGGGGTCGCGATACTCGTCGATCGCCTTGAAGAACAGGTAACCGAGGATCGTTCCTCCGACGACCGGCCCGACGCCGATGAAGAGGAAGTTCTTCACCGACTTGGTCAGCTCGTGGCGGTAGAAGATCGCGCATGCGAAGCCCGTCAGCGCGTAGTAGAAGGCAATCATCAGCGACAGCGACGTGAGCGAGTCGTAGACGAAGTTCTCCGACAGCGGGAACAGCACGGCGAACCAGATCGCGGCGATCCCGCCGATCGCGATCGTGGAGACGTGCGGCGTCAGGAAGCGCGGGTGCACCCGGCCGAGCCGAAGGCCTCCGGGAAGGCGCAGCGCGCCGGCGCGTGTGCACGCGGCACGCACCGCGTCCAGGAATCCCGGCTCAGGCAGGACGATTCCGATGTTGGTGAGCGCCGGCTCCATCAGGACGCACGCCACGTCGCCGTGCGAGAGCGCCGCGTCGACCGAACCCGCATCGTTGAACTCCGCCAGGCGCGTGGTCTGCGCCGGGTCCCCGGCCGGCCCGACGTTGCCGGCGCGCGAGCGCACCACGCCGTCGTCGCCGAGCGTGACGAACGCCTCGTCGACGGTCCCGTGGTAGCACCAGTTGAAGAGGAGAACCTTCGGCCGCCCCGTGACCTGGCGGCAGACGCGCAGCAGCCAGCGGTTGGCGTCGGTCGCGGTCAAGGAGAACTGCCAGAGCGGTACGCCGAAGCGGCGCCCCAGCTCCTCACCCACCCAGGCGGCGTCCTCGGTCGGCAGCATCGTCGTGATGCCGGCACGAGCCCGCAGCGCAGCCATCGTCGGCTCGGGCGAGTGCGCGGCCATCGCCCCCGTGTCGCCGAGGCAGAAGTCGGCGTACTCGTTGCCGTCCACGTCCACCACGCTCGCGCCGCGCGCCTGGGCGAGATAGACCGGATGCGCGCCGGCCCACATCGTCATCCAGCTCATCGGGACGCCCGCTATGAGCGAGTCCCGGGCGCGCTCGTGCAGCTCGCGCGAGGCCGGATGCGTGTCGGCGAAGCGCTCCCGCTCTCGATCGAGGAGCGTGCCGACGGCCGAGATCACCCCTGGCTCGGCTCGGGCTCGTCGGGCCGCACGGCGGCCATCCGCTCCGCGCGCCGCTGCTGCCACACGGTCAGCAGCATCATCGCCAGCGTGAACAGGAAGATCATCGAGGCGATCACGTAGATCTGCGGCGGGATCGCCACACGCGCGGCGCCCCAGATGAACACCGGGAACGTGATCGTGGAGCCGTTGTTGAAGCTCGTGATCACGTAGTCGTCGATCGACAGCGCGAAGGCGAGCAATGCGGCCGAGATCACCCCGGGCATGATCAGCGGGAGCGTGATCAGGCGGAACGTCTGCCAGGGCGTCGCCCCCAGGTCCTGGGCGGCCTCCTCGAGCGAGCGGTCGAACCCGATCAGCCGCGATCGCACCGTCACGATCACGAACGACAGGTTGAACATGATGTGGGCGATCACGATCGTCGTGAAGCCGGTGGCCACCGAGAAGTTGAGGAACATCGACAGCAGCGCCGCGCCCAGCACGACCTCCGGGGTCGCCAGCGGGATGAAGATGAAGAAGTTGACGGCCGCGCGGCCGCGGAACTCGTAGCGCACCAGCGCCAGGGCGGTGAGCGTGCCCAGCGCCGTCGCGATCAGCGTGGAGAGGCCGGCGACCTCGATCGAGACGCGCAGGGCGTCGCCGATCCCGGGCACGCCGAAGGGGTCCTTCCAGGCATCGAAGGAGAACCGCTGCCAGATGAAGTTGAAGCGCCCGAGCGGCTTGTTGAAGGAGAAGACGAGGATGACCGCGATCGGTACGAGCAGGTAGAGCAGCGCGAGCCCGGCGTAGAGGTTGAGCCCGGCGTCGAGCAGCTTCCCGCCCGTCCGGCGGTTGCGGGGCCCGCGCGTCTCGCGGGCGGCCGTGACGGTGCCGGCGCTCGTGGCCTCCCCAGCCGCAAGCGCTCGGCTCGGCCGGGTGCGTGCGGACTCCATTACGCCCGCCGCTCCTCGCCCTCGGTGCCCAGCAGCGCCTCGGTGCCCGCGACGCGCGCCCACACCAGCACAACCGCGAGCATCGTCCCCATCAGGATGAACGACAGCGCGGCCGCGGTCGGGTAGTCGCCAACCTCGAGGTAGCGGCTCTGGATGACGTTGCCGATCATCGACTGGCGCGGCGTGCCGAGCAGCTCGGCGTTGATGAAGTCGCCGGCGGCCGGGATGAAGGTGAGCAGCGTGCCCGCCACCACGCCGGGCATCGAGAGCGGCAGCGTCACGCGCATGAAGACGTCGCGCCGGCGGCCGTAGAGGTCGTAGCCCGCCTCCAGCAGGCGCGGATCGATCCGCTCCAGCGAGGCGTAGAGCGGCAGGATCATGAAGGGCAGGAAGTTGTAGGTGATGCCGAGCACCACCGATGCGGTGGTGTCGAGCAAGCGTCCCTCCTCGCCCAGGATTCCGACGGTCTGCAGTGTGCTCACCACAGCCCCGTCGTCGCTCAGGATCGTCTCCCACGAGAGCGTCCGGATCAGGTAGGTCACAAAGAATGGGACGATCACCGCAAGCAGCAGCGCGTTGCGCCAGCGCCCGCCGCGGAACGCGATCACGTAGGCGAGTGGGTAGCCGATCACGAACGAGATCAGCGTGGCCAGGCCGGCGAATTCGAACGAGCGCATGAACTGCTCGTCGAACTGGGACACCGCATCCGAATAGTTCGAGACGCTCCAGTCGAACAGGAAGCCGCTGTCGGGTGTGCCCGCCTTGAGCGACTCGAACAGCATGAAGCCGAGCGGCAGAGCAAAGAACAGCAGCAGCCACCCCAGCCCCGGGAATAGGAGGAGGTAGGGCAGCCCGGCTTTCTTCAGGCCCGCGCGCAACGTAGCCGGCCTAGGCGCCGATCACGCCCTGGAAGGCCTCGGTGAGCTGGGTGTCCTCCTCCGGCTTCAGCTGCCGGAAGATGAACGCGTCCGAGAGCGTCCTGTCGTCCGGGAAGATCAGTTGGTTCTCCCCAAGCGCCGGATCGCGCTTCGTGAGGATCTCCTTCACGCCCTTGACCGGGCAGATGTAGTTCACGTATTCGGCGATGTCCGCCTGGACCTCCGGCTCGTAGACGAAGTCCATGAACTTCTCGGCGGCGTAGGGCTCGGGGGCGCCGACCGGCACCTCCATGTTGTCCGTCCACAGGTGCACGCCGGTCTCGGGCGCCACGAACTTGATGTTCGGGTTGTCGGCCTCGAGCTGCACCGCGTCGCCGGACCAGCCGATGATCACCCAGGAGTCGCCCTTGGTGATGTCCTTCGTGTACTCGTTGCCGGTGAACCCGCGGATCTGGCCCGAGTCCGAGGCCTCGCCAATCTTGTCGATCGCCTTCATGAAGTCGTCGGTCGAGGCGGTTTCCGGATCGGAGCCCATCGAGGCCGCCACGAGCCCGACCGTGTCGCGCATCTCGGTCAGCATCGTGACCTTGCCCTTGTAGGCCGGATCGAACAGGTCGTCGATGGACTTCGGCTCGCGCTTGACCTTGTCCTTGCGGTAGATGATCCCCGCGAAGCCCGACTGCCACGGCACCGAGTAGTCGCGCTTGGGGTCGAAGGGCGGCGACTTGAGCCGCTCGATCAGGTTGGCCTGCACGTTCGGCAGCGCCGAGTGGTCGAGCTTCTCCACGTAGCCGAGCCGGATCATCTTGCCGGCCATCCAGTCGGTGACCACGTGGATGTCGCGCCCGCCGGAATCGCCGCGCTCGTACTGCTGGCGCACCTTGCCGAAGAACTCGGTGTTGTCGTTCACCTCTTCGACGTACTTCACCTTGGCGCCGTACTTCTTCTGGAAGTCCTTGAGCGTGCCCCGGTCCTCCTCGATGTAGAGCGGCCAGTTGGCGACGTAGATCGAGTCGCCGATCTCGCCCTTCTCGATCACCTTCGACTCCGGCTTGCTGTCGCCGCTGCCGCCGGTCTCGGACCCGCAGGCCGCCAGATAGGACAGCGCCGACACGCTGAGCGCCCCGGCCGCCCCGCGGCGGAGGAGCCGCCTACGGCTGATCTCGTCTCTGATGATGCGTTCGAACTGCCGCTCGAGGTCGCTCACGCCTTGATCCCTTCGTCGTCGTGGACCGCCCCTGCGGCGAGATCCCTAACCATGTGAATGTTCTCGGTCGACCAGGTCAGCCGGGCGCCGTGGCCCGCGGCCGGCAGGCGCCGGCGCGCCTCCTCGTCGGTGTTCGGCACCAACACTGTCATGTGCGTGTCGTCCGGGAGCCGCACGATCACCTGCGTTGCTGTACCCAGGTAGAGCGAGCTCTCGACCTGGCCGTCCACACTGGGGTGGCCGTCCGGGCCGGTCCCGTTCGTGGCATGCAGCTGGAGCTTCTCGGGGCGCACAACCGCGTGGGCCCGCTCCCCGACGGTGGCGCCGGCCGCTCCGGTCCGCACGGTCGGGCCGGCGTCGAGCCGCAGCTCCGCGGTGCCGGTGCCGGTGGACACCACCTCGCCCGGCATCAGGTTCGACACCCCGATGAAGCCCGCCACGAACGTTGTGCTCGGGCGCTCGTAGATCTCCTCGGGGCCGTCCAGCTGCTCGACCACGCCGCGGTTCATGACCGCGATGAAGTCCGACATCGTGAGCGCCTCCTCCTGGTCGTGCGTCACGTAGATGAACGTGATGCCGACGTCCTGCTGGATGCGCTTGAGCTCGATCTGGAGCTGCTTGCGCAGCTTGAGGTCGAGCGCCCCGAGCGGCTCGTCGAGCAGCAGCACGGCCGGGCGGTTCACGAGCGCTCGCGCGAGGGCGACGCGCTGCTGCTGGCCACCGGACAGCTGGCGCGGCTTGCGCTTTGCCTCGCGCGCGAGGCCGACGCGCTCGAGCTCCTCCCCAACGCGCCGGCGCACCTCGTCCTTGGATACGCGCCGGCGCTCCAGGCCGAAGGCGACATTGCGCTCGACGCTCAGGTGTGGAAACAGCGCGTAGCTCTGGAAGACGGTGTTGGTCGGGCGCCGGAACGCGGGCAGGCCGGTCACGTCCTCGCCGTCGAGCAGCACGGTGCCCTCGCTCGGCTCCTCGAACCCGGCGATCATGCGCAGCGTGGTGGTCTTGCCGCAGCCTGAGGGACCGAGCATCGTGAAGAACTGTCCCCTCGGGACGTCGAGGTCCATGTCGCGCACGGCGGTGAAGTCGCCGAAGCGCTTCGTAACCCCGCGCAGGCTCACGCTGGGTGCCGCCCCCCCTTGTCCCTCGTGGCTCATCCTCGCGCGCAAAATATGGCCGATCCGGCATGGCCGCAAGGTGCGGAACGCCGAAAACACCTACGACTAACAGGACGAAACGTACAACGCCCAACGGTCGCGTTTCGCCGCTGGCTCCCTAGACGGCCTGCCGATCCGTCGATACCTTTGTCCGCAGCGTCTAGTCGTACCGATCGCGAGGAGAGAGAATGGCGACGACCCCGCAGGCCGTGCACGATCCGCACAGCGGAGCCCCAAGCGAGCTGCAGGAAAAGGCGCGCCGGCATCTCTGGATGCACTTCACCCGGATGGGTGGATACGACGAGGGTCACGAGATCCCGCTGATCGTGCGAGGCGAGGGGTCGTACGTCTATGACGAGCACGACAACCGCTACATGGACGGGCTGTCGGCGCTGTTCTGCGTAAACGCGGGCCACGGTCGGGCCGAGCTGGGCGAGGCGGCTGCCCGCCAGGCGAAGAAGCTCGGCTTCTACACGAACTGGAGCTACGCGCACCCGGTGGCGGTCGAGCTGGCGGCGCGGATCGCGGGCCTCGCGCCCGGCGACCTGAACCGGGTGTTCTTCACCTCGGGAGGCTCCGAGGCGGTCGAGTCGGCCTGGAAGATGGCGCGCCAGTTCCACAAGCTGAGTGGCGCCCCGAACAAGTACAAGATCATCTCGCGCGAGACCGCCTACCACGGCACCACCTTCGGGGCGCTCTCGATCACGGGCATCACGCCGCTGCGCACGCCCTTCGAACCGCTCGTACCGGGGGCGTTCCACGCGGCCAACACGAACGAGTACCGCTGGCCCGAGGAGCGCGACCCCCTCTGGGCCGCGGAACAGATCGAGCACGTGATCGAGTTCCAGGACCCGGACACCGTGGCGGCGGTGATCCTCGAGCCCGTGCAGAACTCGGGCGGCTGCTTCGTGCCGCAGGACGGCTACTGGCAGCGCGTGCGCGAGATCTGCGACCAGCACAACGTGCTGCTGATCGCGGACGAGGTGATCTGCTCCTGGGGCCGGCTCGGCCACTGGTTCGGCGTCGAGCGCTTCGGCGTGGTGCCGGACCTGATCACCACGGCCAAGGGCCTGACCTCTGCCTATGCGCCGATGGGGGCCGTGATCGTCTCGGACCGCGTCGCCGAGCCGTTCATCCACGACACGAAGATGTTCACCCACGGCATCACGTTCGGAGGCCATCCGGTGTCGGCCGCGGTGGCGATGGCCAATATCGACATCTTCGAGCGCGAGGACCTGTGCGGGCACGTGCGCGAGAAGGAGCCGGAGTTGCGCGGCATGCTCGACAAGCTCAAGGAAGACCTCCCGATCGTGGGCGACGTGCGCGGCGCCGGCTACTTCCACGCGCTGGAGCTGGTCAAGGACAAGGAGACCAAGGAGAGCTTCAGCGACGCGGAGGGCGAGGAGCTGCTGCGCGGCTTCATGTCGGGCGAGCTCTACAAGCAGGGCCTGATCTGCCGCGCCGACGACCGCGGCGACCCGGTGATCCAGCTCTCGCCGCCGCTGATCGCCGACACCGAGGAGTTCGAGCTGATCGACAGGGTGCTGCGCTCGGTCCTCACCGAGGCCTGGGAGCGGATCGTCCGCCACTGATGCTCACCGTGCGCGGCCTCGTCGCCGAGATGGGCCTTGCGCTCGCGGCCGGCGAGGACGGCGCGGACGCGCCCGTGCGGTGGGTCCACATCTCGGAGCTGCCCGACCCGACTCCCTGGCTGTCGGGCGGAGAGCTGCTGCTGACAACGGGCATCCAGCTCGACTCACCGGAGCGCCAGCGCGAGTTCGTGCGGCTGCTCTCGGACCGCCATCTGGCCGGGCTCGGCTTCGCCACCGGCTTCAACCACGCCGCCCTGCCCGAGGCGATCGTGGAGGAGGCGGCCGACACCGGCTTCCCGGTCTTCGAGGTGCCCTACGAGCTGCCGTTCATCGCGATCACCGAAAAGGCCTTCACCCGCTTGGTCAACGAGCAGTACGAGGTGCTCCAGCGCGGCATCGCGATCCACAAGCGCCTTGAGCGGATCGTGCTCGAAGAGCGCGGGCTCGACGAGGTGGTGCGCGCGCTGGCGGCCGCCACCGGAAGCGCTGTGTGCGTGCTCTCCGGCCGTGGCGAGACGATCGCCTCGAAGCTGTTCCGGCGACAGCTCCCCGAGGCGGCGCTCGAGCACCTGACCGAGGAGGTGCGCCGGCGGAGCATGGCGGCTGGGCAGGGCTCGGAGGCGACCGAGTTCGCGCCCGACCATCCGGAGCTCGCCGGCCGCTCGCTCGTGCTGCCGGTATCCACACGTGGGCGCGGCGCGCCCCAGGCGTGGGTGGTCGCGGTGCACGACGCCGGCGGCCTCGGCGACTTCGAGCGCCTGATCCTCCAGCAGGCTGTGACCGTGGTGGCGCTCGAGCTGATGCGCCAGCGGGCGATGCGCGACACCGAGCGCCGGCTGGCCGGGGACGTGCTCGCCGAGGCGCTCACGGGGCGGCTCTCCGAGGCCGAGCTCGCCGTGCGCATGCGCCCCTTCGGCGTGGGCGCGAACGCCGCCGTGCTGGTGTTCGCCGACGACCAAGGAGGAGCGCCGGAGGGGGAGGCCGACCTCGACCGCTTCCTGGCGGACGCCGGCGTGGGTGCCCTGGTTGCATCTCGCGGTCGGTTGCTGTGCGCCGTGGTCGACGCGGGCGACGGCGCGGATCCGGTGGGACTCGCGGCCCGGGCGCGCGACGCGCTCGCCCCCGAGCACGGGCAGCTGCGGGCGGCGGCATCGCGGAGCGCGGCCGTGGGAGCGCTGCGGCAGTCGTTCCACGAGGCGCGCTGCGCGCTCGAGGCGGCGGCCCTGGCCAACGGCAGCGCGCCGGAGGTGGCGTCGTATCGCGACCTGGGCGCCTTCCAGCTGCTGCTGTCACTGCAGGACGACGAGGCGCTGCGGCTCTACTGCGACAGTGTGCTCGGTCCGCTCGAGGACGCCACCGGCGAGTACGGCGACGAGCTGATCCGCTCGCTCGAGGCGTTCATCGAGCAGAACGGCCAGTGGGAGCGCGCGGCGCGCGAGCTCTACTGCCATAGG
This sequence comes from Thermoleophilaceae bacterium, assembly GCA_013813135.1. Lineage (GTDB taxonomy): Bacteria > Actinomycetota > Thermoleophilia > Solirubrobacterales > Thermoleophilaceae > JACVRW01. The sequence goes on from JACCSF010000066.1 coordinate 12,381, forward strand.
CATACGCTGCGCTACCGCATCAGGCGGGTGGAGCAGCTCACGGGAAGGGACCTGTCAAACGCGCGTGACCGGATCGAGTTCTGGCTGGCGCTGCGCGCACGCGAACTGGTGACATGAACCGGGGGCTCACGGCCCCGGACCCCCACGGCCACCTGGCCGGGGGCTGGTAAGGGAGGATGCGAACCGCATGAAGGTCGGCGTTCCGACGGAGATCAAGACCGACGAGTACCGGGTGTCGCTCACCCCGGCGGGCGCGCGCGAGCTCGTCGAGCACGGCCATGAGGTGATCTTGCAGGCAGGGGCCGGAGAGGGCAGCACCATCCCGGACGCGGAGTTCACCGCGCAGGGCGCGCGGATCGCGCCCGACGCGGCCGGCGTGTTCGAGGAAGCGGAGATGATCCTGGGAGTGAAGGAGCCGCAGCCGGACGAGGTGGTGATGCTCCAGCCCCACCACCTGCTGTTCACCTACCTGCACCTCGCGCCCAATCCCGAGCTGACTCGCGGGCTGGCCGAGAGCGGCGCCATCTGCGTCGCCTACGAGACCGTGGTGGACGAGCGCGGGCGGCTGCCGCTGCTGGCCCCGATGAGCGAGGTGGCTGGCAAGATCGCCACCCAGGCCGGCGCGTTCTTCCTCGAGCGCCCGCTCGGCGGTCGCGGGGTGCTGCTCGGCGGCGTGCCCGGCGTGGCCGCGGCGACCGTGATGATCATCGGCGGCGGCGTGGTCGGGCAGAACGCCGCCTTCATCGCGATCGGCATGGAGGCCGACGTGTTCGTCTACGACCGCAACATCGACCGCCTGCGCGAGCTGGACTTGACCTTCGGCGGCCGCGCTTCCACGGTCTACTCCTCCACGCTCGCGGTGGAGGAGATGCTGCCCCGCGCGGACCTCGTGATCGGCGCCGTGCTGGTTCACGGCGCCAGAGCGCCCTACGTCGTCAAGCGCGACCAGCTCAAGCTGATGAAGAAGCGGGCGGTGCTGGTGGACGTCTCGATCGACCAGGGCGGCTGTTTTGAGACGTCGCGCCCGACCACCCACTCGGACCCGGTCTACGAGGTCGATGGGGTCACCCACTACTGCGTCGCGAACATGCCGGGCGCCGTGCCGGTCACGTCGACGTTCGCCCTGACCAACGCCACGCTGCCCTACGTGCTCGCGCTCGCCGACGAGGGGTTGGAGGGAGCGCTGCGGAAGCTGCCCGGCCTCAAGCCCGGCGTCAACGTCGCCGCCGGCAAGGTGACCCACCCAGCGGTCGCCGAGGGCGTCGGCGTGGAGTTCACGCCCGTCGAAGAAGTGCTCAGCGTCACTGCCTAGCAAGGAGAAACGATGGCTACCACCACTCAGACCAAGTTGCAGAACTTCATCGACGGTGAGTTCGTCGATTCCGCCGATGGGGCGACCGAGGAGGTCACGAACCCGGCCAACGGCGAGACGATCGCCGAGATGCCGCTGTCGACCGAGGAGGACGTGAACCGCGCCGTCGCCGCAGCCAAGCGCGCGTTCGGGGAGTGGTCGGTGACGCCGCCGGGCGAGCGGGCGTCGGCGCTGTTCAGGCTCGCCGACCTGATCGAGGAGCATGCCGACGAGCTGTCCGATCTCGAGGC
>JACCSF010000069.1 GCA_013813135.1 Thermoleophilaceae bacterium
CCAGCCGAACACCTCGCTGAACCAGCTCATCGGGATATTTCTTCGGACGTGCCATGACCGCGGAGGCTCTCCTCTCTCGAGGACGGAATCCTCGAAATATGACCTCCGCGAAACCCGGCCTGGCTCAATTGCTCACCTTTGGGGGACGAAACCTGCCTCATACCTAACCAGTAAAACCCGTTGGGGAGGCAAAATCCCTGGACCAAGCGGTAGTACTCCCAATCCAGCCTCGCAGGATTAACCCCTCCTCCCTCCCCTTCGTTGGCAGCGGGGCAGCCGGAAACGTCGGCTCGCGGCTGCGTTTTGTCGGTCCGCAACAGTCGCCGCAAAACCCTGACGATCCGCAGGTCGAGTTTCGCCTTGCCCTACCCTCAGCTGCCGCGACCGACCAACGCACCTATACACCGCGCGCGTTGCGAGCGGCGGCTATCGGCGGTTCGCCAAAAAATGGAATAGGAGAACGCAGTGCCGCGGGCTACCCTCCTCCCTCCCCTGGTGGGGCTCAAGGGCTGTCGGCGAGCTCCTCGTGTCGCGGTTTCAGAGATTCGGGCCGGCCGGCGGCGGCTGGTTGGCCAACCTCGCGAGTTTCCACAGCGAGAGCGCAGCCAACCGCAACCACATCAAGCCGCACTCCTACACGCGCGCGCGTTGCGAGCGGCGGCTATCGGCGGTTCGCGCTACGCGAAGCAGGAGGGCGTGGACATCAAGGTGCGCTACGGCACGGCCTTTGCGTAGTAACGGAACAGGAACGCACGCTAACTAACGCTTAGTCTTGCCCCACGCAGACTTGTGGTCGGAACCCCACTTTGCCGCCATCGCGGCGACGGCATCGCGGGTGGACTGCGCCGCGGCGTCGAGCGTCGCTGCGACAAGCCGCTCCCGCGCCGGGGACAGACGCCCGGTCCCGCACGAGGGTGTCAGCAGGCTCAGCTGCGCAACCCGCTCCAGCGGCAGTCCGTCGCGGACCGTCGCCGACACGCAGGCGGCGGCGCGGCCGCTCGCATCTCCTGCCTGTTCGGGACCTACGGGATCGAGCACCCCCCATGCGATCCGGCCTCCGCGGCACAGCAGCGCCTCGAGCACCGGCCGCGACTCCGCCGCGAGGTCAGAGACGGCCACGTCGAACGACAGGACGTCGAGCTCGAGCGCACCGACCAGGTCCCAGGGGACCCGTCCGCACACGTGCAGCCCCCACGCGGACGACACGGATCGCAGCGGATCCCAGAGCTCGGTTTCGACCGCGCTGACGCCGGCCTGCGCGAGTCCCGGTTCGTCGACGACCACGAGGGCGTCGACGCCGACCTCCGCCAGCCGACTCACCTGCCCGGCCGCGTTCGCCACCAGCCACACGCAGACGTCACGGGCGAGCGAGACGACGCTCGCGCCCGCCCCCATGCGACCGGCGCCACGCTCCAGCGCGATCGCCAGCGTGACCGGACCGGTGACCTGCAGCTTGACCATCCCGTGATCGGGCGGCTTCGCCGCGAGCTGCTCGACGAACGCATCCCACGCCGCGGGCCGCTCTCGATCACGGTCGGCCGTCCAGCCGCAGCGGCCCGGGTCGGCTCCGAGCCACTCGCTCACCATGTCGCCGTCCAGCCGCGGCAGCTGCGGGCAGAACGGCACCGCGTACGCACCCAGAGCGTGGCGGGCCGCCTCGGCGGGCCTCGCGAACGGGAGGCTCCCGACACCGGTGGTGGCCAGCGCCGGAAGCCGGTCGAGGATCGCGCTCATGCCCGCGCGGCGGGCTGGGCTGCGCGGCGGCGCCGGGCCACCTCGACGAGGTTCGCGAGCGCCTCCCGCGTCTCGGGCCAGGCCCGGGTCTTGAGGCCGCAGTCGGGGTTGACCCACAGCCGCTCGCGCCCGATCCGCTGCTCGGCAAGCTCGAGCAACTGCTCGAGCTCGTCCGTCGACGGGACGCGCGGCGAGTGGATGTCGTAGATACCGGGGCCGATCTCGCCCGGGTACTCGAAGTCGCGGAAGACGTCGAGCAGCCCCATCCCCGACCGCGATGCCTCGATCGAGATCACATCCGCATCCAGGCGCGCGATCTGCTCGATCATCTCCCCGAACTCGGAGTAGCACATGTGCGTGTGGATCTGGGTCTGCGGTGCGGCGGGAGCGACCGTCAGGCGGAAGCAGTCGATCGCCCAGCGCACGTAGTCGTCCTGGTCG
>JACCSF010000080.1 GCA_013813135.1 Thermoleophilaceae bacterium
GGGGAGGAGGGCGTGCGGGGGTGGGGACGGGAGTGGCTGACCAGGCCGCTCCGAGAGGCGGGCGTAAGACGGCTGGGGAGGGGTTAGTCGATCGGGCCGCGCCGGTTCGGCCTCGGGCGCCATCGCCTGTGCCCGAGCCGCCCGCTTCGACACCGCCCGCTCCGCCGGCTACCCGGCCCGCGCCGGCGCCCGGAGAATTCGCTCCGGATCCGCAGCCTCGAGCACGGGGCGCACGTTGACGGCCCTAGGACCGCGCCGGCGCTTCGCCGCGCCGCTTTGCCTCGATGTCGGCCAGCTGGTCGTCTACCCAGTCGCCAGGGTCGCGCGCGGTCACGATCCGCTTCAGGCCCTGGGCCCTCCACGAGCGCTCCTCGGCTGACATGCTCAGGGCGCGGTAGATCGCGTCGGCCTGCTCCTGCACGTCGAAGGGGTTCACCGACAGCGCGAAGTCGGCCAGCTCCTCGTGCGCCCCCGTGTTCTCGCTCAGAAGCGACACGCCGTTGCGCTCGTTCACCAGCGGCCCTTCCTTGGCGATCAGGTTCATCCCGTCGAACATCGCGTTGACCATCAGCAGGTCGTAGTGCTTGTACGCCGCGATTGCCTCCTCGAGGTTCTCGCGCAACCTCAGGTCGATCGGCATCCAGTCGGTCGTTCCGTGCCGGTGGTTGACCACCGCCGCCAGCGCCTCGATCCGCTCCAGGTACTCCGCGTACTCCGGCACGTCCTGACGCGACGGGATCAGGTGGGCGATGAAGGTGACGTTCTCCTTGAACTCCGGGTGCTGCTCCAGGAACAGGTCGAACGCCGTGAACCCGCGCAGCACGTTCTTGGACAGGTCCGCCCTGTCCACGCGCAGGATCAGGTGCTTGCGCCGGCGGCGCAGGATCTCGCGCTCGTATTGGTGCACGGCCGGCCGCTGCGCGGTGTTGCGGAACATCGCGGCCGAGATCGGCAGCGGGTACGACCGCACCCACACGTCGCGTCCCTCAAAGCGCACCACGCCCGCCTGCTCGTCCACCTCGAGGTCGAACAGCTCGCGACAGCAGAGCAGGAAGTTGCGCCGGTACGACCGCGTGTGGAACGCGATGATGTCGTTCGACAGGATCCCCTCGTAGATTCCCTCGCGCATGTCCGCCGGCAGCACCCGCCAGGCGTCCGGCTGGGTCCATGGGATGTGGACGAAGTGGTGCAGGAACACGTCCGGGCGTGCCGCGCGGATCATCTTGGGCGCCACGTAGAGGTGGTAGTCGTGCAGCATCACCACCGCCTCGCGCTCGCCCTCCACCTCCTCGAGCACCGCCCGAGCCAGGTCCTGGTTCACCGCGCAGTACCCGTGCTCGTACGCCTCCACCTCGTGGCGGCGGATGTCCGGCGCGTTGGAGAGGTCCCAGAGGTAGTGCTGGATGAACCACAGCATCGGGTTTGCCACGACGTTGTAGAAGAGCTCGTACGCCTCCGGGTTCGACTCCACCAGGCGGATCCGGTAGCGGGCGTCGTCCAGCTCGATCTCGAACGACCCCCCGCCGTGCTCGCGGCTCACCGACACGTCGCCGTCGCTCATCGCCGAAGCCACCCAGACCGCGGCGCGGTGGTGCACGAGGCCGGTCAGCGCGGTGACGAGGCCCCCGCCGCCGCGACGCGGCTCTCCATCCTCGAAAGTGGCGGGGCCGCGGTTCGACACGAGGACGAGCGCGGCGTCCTGGGTCATCGGTGGGCCTGGAAGAGCCTGAGCCAGTCGCGTAGGAGGCGTGGGGTGAGGAAGTGCTTGCGCACGTGCTCCTTGCCGGCCCGTCCGAGTTGCTTGCCGAGGTCCGGCTCGCGCAGGATGCGCAGCGAGCGGTCCGCGCACTCGGCCGGGGAGGAGACGAGGAACCCGGTCTGGCCGTCCTGCACCTGAAGGGGAATGCCGCCCACGTCGCCGCCGATGAAGGGCCGGCCCTTCCAGAGCGCCTCCGACACGGTCAGGCCGAAGCCCTCGCGCGTGGACTTCTGGATCACCACGTCGGCCTGCGACTGGAACGCGTTGACCTCGATCGCGCCGACGCTGTTGAGGTTGTTGAGGATGTGGATGTCCGGGTCGCCGTCGGCGTAGGCCATCGTCGAGTTGAAGAACTCCCAGCCCTCGGGGTCGTCCGTGGCCATCGAGCCGACCAGCGCGAGCTGCACCTCGGGCATCTCCTGCTTGACGAGCCGGTAGGCGTCGATCACGCCCATCGGGTCCTTCCACGGGTCGAAGCGCGACACTTGGCACATCAGCGGCCGGTCCACGTCGATGCCGAACTGGTCGCACACGAAGGCCGCGTCCTCGGGGGACAGCGCCATGTTCTTGGGCGAGAGCGGGTCGATCGCCGGCGGGCAGATGGTCACGCCGGCAGCGGGGCCGTCAAGGCTCGGCGGCACGTATGCCGGCACATGCCAGACCGATGCGTCGTACTCGCGCACAAGCGGCACGAGGTGCTCGATCGCGTCCGGGTTCGGCGTGGACAGGTCGATGTGGCAGCGCCAGACCCACGTCCGCGCCTTGTCCGGCACGTGCCTGCGCACGCCGATCGGCTGCGGGTCGTGCACGATGATCACGTCCCAGCCGCCGGAGATCTCGGTGGCGTTGAGCGCGTTGTAGCGCTCGAAGATCTTCCACTCCTCGTCCGAGAGCGAGTCGGGGTTGCCCTGCAGCGCGTTGTGGAGGCGCTTGGTGACGTTGTAGAACTCCTCGCGCCCCAGCATCACCTCCCACTGGGCGTCGACGCCGACGTCGTTCATGAGCGGGACCAGCGTGTAGAGGATCTCCGCGACACCGCCTCCGAACGCGGTGGCGGACAGGTGCAGCACGCGCAATCCCTCGAGCGGCTCCGCGAGGTCGCGGATCTCCTGGATGAGCGGTCGGCCGGCCAGATGGGTGTAGTCGGCGAGGCTCTTGGTTCCCACCGAGACGGGCTGAAGCACGGCGGAAGAGCCTACCTAGCTCCGGGAGGCGGATAGATACTTGACGAGCCGCGTGCGACCGGCGCTGAAATTGCACTCGTCGACCGTCGCCTCGATGATCGCTCGGCTCAGCTCCCGTTCCATGGCCGACACGCTCGTGTCGGGACCCTCGAGGTCCATGGCGAGACGATCGTCGAGCAGGTGGAAGCCAAAGCTCAGGCGGCTCTCGTCGTCGAGCGGACGCGTCTCGTCCACGTAGTCGTTGGCCGCCTCGGTGATCGCCAGCTTGAGATCGGCGATCTCCTCGGGGGAGAGCGGCGTGAGCCGGCAGACCGCGGACAGGGCGAGGCGGGCGAGCACGAGGTAGTCGGGACGGGCCGGGATCGTCAACGAGACGTCGCGGCTGTCGGCTGCCTGCCTTGCCTCGATCACGTTCTGGACCCTACCCGGTCGCAGCTCAACCCGAACCGGGCGGGCGCTGCCCCAGTCGCACCCGGATCGTCTGGTGCTTCCCGTCGCGCACGACCTCGAGTCGCACCTCGTCACCGGCGCTCATGGCGCTGATCTCGTCGGCCAGGTCGTCGCGCCGCGAGAGGGGGTGACCGTCGACCGCCACGATCACGTCTCCGCCGGTCCGCACCGGTGTCGCCTGGAAGCCGATCTCGTCGTCGCCGGGTCGCAGGTCGGCCTTGTCGGCGGGGCTGCCGTCCTCGATCTCCTGGATCAGCGCGCCGTCGCGGACGTCCAGCTCGAGCCGGTCGGCCAGCTGCGGCCACAGCACCAGCGTCTGCACGCCCAGGTAGCCGTAGCTCACCCGCCCGTCGCCGCGCAGCTCGCGCAGCGACCGGCGTACCGCGTCGACCGGGATCGCGAACCCCACGCCCTCACCGCCGCCGGACTGCGACTTGATCTGGGCGTTGATCCCGAGCACGCGCCCCTGCGCGTCGAGCAGCGGCCCACCGGAGTTGCCCGGGTTGATCGCAGCGTCGGTCTGGATCGCGTCGCCGATCTGGAAGCGGGTCAGCGACTCGATGTTGCGGTCGATCGCGGAGATCACACCGATCGAAAGCGACTGCCGCTCGCCGAACGGGCTCCCGATCGCCGCCACGGGCTCGCCCACGACGATGCGGTGCGAGACCCCCAGCCGCAGCGGGGTGAGCTCGAGCCCCTCGGGGTCGACCTTCAGCAGCGCCACGTCGACGTTGGGGTCGACGCCCACGATCTCCGCCCGTACGCGGTTGCCGTCCGAGAACTCGATGAACATGTCCTCGGCGCGGCCCCCGTCGTCGCCCGTGACTACGTGCGCGTTGGTGGCGATGTACCCCTCTCCGTCGAGCACGAAGCCCGAGCCCTGCCCGCCCTCGCCGCCCTCGTCGAGGATGCTGGCCCCGGCGTCGAACACCGACAGGATTGTCACCACGCCGGGGGCGAGCCGGTTGTAGATCTGGGACGGGTCGAAGCCGCCCTCCCGCCCAAGGCCTTCGACGACCTGCACGCGCGTGGTAGTGACCTTCTGCGGGGCGCTCGACTGCTCGTCGTCGCCCTCGCAGCCCACGGCCGCCAGGCCGAGGACGGCCACGAGCAGCGCGGCGGTGCGCCTCACGCGCCGTTCCCGTCCGTTGGCAGCTCGAGGGTGAACGCCGTGCCGGGCGCGGCGGAGCTCACCCGCAGCCGCCCGTGCATGCGCTCGGCCAGCTCGCGTGCGATCGCGAGCCCGAGCCCGGCGCCGCGCCCTGCGTCGCCGGTGTAGAAGCGCTCGAAGACCTTCGTCTCGCTGTAGTCCGGCAGGCCGGGCCCGGTGTCCGTCACCGTCAGACCGGCGGCGCCGTTCCGGCGCGCGGCCCCTACGGTCACGTGAGTGCCCGTAGGGGTGTGCCGGAGCGCGTTGTCGAGCAGGATCCTCATGATCTGAGCCACCCTGACAGGGTCGCAGAGCGCCTCGGGCCCGTGGTTCGGCAGCCGGATCTCGAGATCGGTTTCGTGGTCCGCCAGCGCCGGGGTGAACTCGTTCACCACGCTCCGTGCGAGCTCCGACAGGTCGACCGGCTCGGCGTGCAGCTCTACAGACCCGGCATCGAGGCGCGACAGGTCGAGCAGGTCCACCGAGAGCTTCTGCAGGCGCGCCACCTGCTCGCTCATGGTGTCGAGGAACTCGCGCCGGGTGTCCTCGTCGAGCTCCTCGTCCTGCAACAGCTCGACGAAACCCGCCAGCGAGAAGATCGGTGTGCGCAGCTCGTGCGACGCGGTGGCGATGAACTCCTTGCGGGCCACGTCGACCTGCTGCAGCTGCGCCTGCATCTGGTTGAACGTGCGCGTGAGCTGGCCGAGCTCGTCCTTCGAGTCCACCGGCAGCGGGTCGATGAAGCGCCCGTGCGCGACCTCGTTGGCCGCGACCTCGAGCCGCCGGACGCGCCGCGCCAGCGCCTGCGCGACGAGGAACGCGCCCGCCATCGCCAGGGCCAGCGCCACCCCGGTGGCCACCAGCACGCGGTTGCGGACCAGATCGACCGCTTCGGCCACGTCGTTCAGGTCGCGCGAGTAGAGGACCACCGCGATAGGCCGCCCGTGGCGGGGTGCGAAGAAAGGCTGCGCGACCTGCGCCATCTCCTTACCGCCGAGCGGGGCGATCTCGGTGCGCGGGCGCTTCGACTCGATCGCAGAGTGCGCCAGGCTGTCGTTGACCGGAGCCTCCTTCTCCGTGCGCGAGTCCGACTGCGGATAGAAGAGCCGGTTCTTGTCGACGCCCCACAGCGTCACGCGCGCGTCCGTTGCCTCGCCGATCGCGCGCACGCGCTCGTTCAGCTCCTTCTCGCGCAGGTCCGCGCCGATCAGGGCCTTGAGGCGCGGGCGCACGTCCTGAGCTGAGGAACGGATGTCGTCGAGCTGGCGCTGCTCGAGCTTCGACTCGAGCTGCGGGGTGGCGATGAAGTAGAGGAGGCCGAACGCGGCGCTGATGATCGCGAAGAAGACCAGCGCCAGCTTTGTGCGCACCGAGCGGAGTCGCGGCCGGCGGCTCATGTGTCCTGGAAGCGGTATCCCACCCCGCGTACCGTGAGGATCAGCTCGGGGTGCTTCGGCTCTGCCTCGAGCTTCTCGCGCAGGTGGCGAATGTGGACGTCGATCGTGCGCGGGTCGCGGTAGGAGGAGTCGCCCCAGACCCGCTCGAGCAGCATGGTGCGGCTGAAGACGCGACCCGGGTTGCGCGCCAGGGCGGCCAGCACCTCGAACTCGACGTAGGTCAGGCGAACCGCCTCGTCGCGCGCCGTCACCTGGCGCCGTTCGAAGTCGATCGCCAGGTCACCCTCGCGGATCGGCTCCTCGAACTGGTCGTCGGGCTGGGCGAGCGCCGCTCGCCGCAGCACAGCCTTCACGCGGCTGCGGAACTCGCGCACCGAGAACGGCTTGGTGATGTAGTCGTCGGCCCCCAGCTCCAGGCCGAGCACCTTGTCGATCTCCTCGGTCTTTGCGGTGAGCATGATGATCGGCACTGTGCTGCGGGCGCGAATCTGGCGGCACACGTCGAAGCCGTCCTGCTTGGGCATCATCACGTCGAGCACGACGAGGTCGAAGTTGTCATCGCGCAGCCGGTCGAGCGCCTCGCGCCCGTCGAGAGCCGGCACGACGTCGTAGCCCTCCTTGCGCAGCGGGTAGGTCAGCAGCTTCTGCACCGACAGTTCATCGTCGACAAGGAGGATCCGCGGTGCTGAAGCCGTCACCTTCAGAATTGTAGGTTGGTTCCGTGGCCCCTCCCTCGAGCTTGGCCGGATACGGCGGTTGCGAACGTGCGTCGGGGCCGGCTCGTGTTTGAGCCGCGCGTCTACAGAGCGGCGTTCGCACCCGCGCTGCTGGCGGTGGTCCTGACGATGTTCTCGCTGCAGAGCCGTCCGCGGCCTTTGCCCCAGGGACTGGCGGCGGACGTGCTATTCGACGGCCGGGTTGCGGCGGCCGAGGCGGGACGGATCGTCGAGGCGGCCCGGGACCGGCGTACCGCCAGCGCGGGGGACCGGCGCACCGCGAACCGGGTCGAGCAGGCGCTGACAAACAGCGGCTTTCCGGTCGAGTTGCAGCGGTTCACGCACGCCGGCGACCGGCTGGTGAACGTGATCGGCCGGCGAGCCGGCCGCTCGCGCCGCCAGATCGTGGTCGTGGCCGATCGCGACGCCGCGGTGGTACCGGACGCCACCGGCAGCGCGGCCGACACCGCCGCCCTGATCGAGCTGGCGCGGGTGCTCGAGGGCCGCGCCACCCGCAAGACGCTCGTGCTGGTCTCGCTCGACGGTTCGAACCTCGGCCAGGTGGGCGCCGGCGAGCTGCTGTCCGAGCTGCCCCAGCCCGAGCTCGTCGACGGGGTGCTGGCGGTGTCGGATCTCGCCTCGCCCACCAGGCGCGGAGCGCTGGTGCAGGCCTGGTCCACGGACGAGCGGCGGGTCAGCATCGGGCTCCAGCGCACCGTCACGGACTCGATCCGCCGCGAGCTCGACTCCGCCCCGGCGGGCTCGGGCACGCTCGGCCAGGTCATGCGCCTGTCGTTCCCGATCGGCATCGGGGCACAGGCCGTGCTGCTCGACCAGGGCTACGACGCCGTGCGCATCGCCGGGTCGGGTGAGTTGCCGCCGGACGGCGGCGGCCCCGTCGAAGCCATCGACGAGAACAAGCTCGGTGCGCTCGGCCGGGCCACGCTGAGGACGATCACCGCGCTGGACCGCGGGTCGCGGCCGGAGCACGGGCCGGAGAGCTACGTGACGGCGGTCAGCCAGGTGATGCCGGGCTGGGTGCTCTCGCTCTTGTCGGTCACGCTGCTGCTCCCGGCGCTGGTGGCGGCCGTTGACGCCTTCGCCCGCGCCCGCCGTCAGCGGCTCGACGTGCTGACCTGGTTGCGCTGGGTGGCCGCATGGGTGGCTCCCTTCCTCGCTGGCCTGGCGCTCGCCGAGCTGCTGGCGCTCGCGGGAGCCACGCCCCCGCCTCCGCCGGCGCCGGTGCCTCCGCACGTGCTCCCGCTCGACGGTGCGGCGCTGGGCGTTCTCGCCGGCGTGGGCGCCGCCATGGCGCTCGCGCTCCTGCTCGCGCGCTTCCTTGCCGCTCGGCCCGATCCGGCCCTGGTTCGGCCGCAGTCTCCGGGGGCCGCCGTCGCCCTGGCGCTCGTCGCGAGCCTGGCGGCGCTGGTGCTGTGGGTGGCGAACCCGTACGCGGGCCTGCTGGCCGTGCCGGCCGCCCACCTGTGGCTGCTCGTGCTGCTGTCGGGCGTCCAGCCGAAGCGACGGGTGCGCGGCCTGCTGCTCGCCGCGGGCGCCCTGCCCGCGCTGGTGGTGGCGGTCTACTACCTGATAGCGCTCTCGATGGACCCGCTCAGCGGCGCCTGGTACCTGCTGCTGTTGGTGACGGGGCATTCGGTCGGCCTGGTGACGGCGCTGGTCGGGTGCGTGATGCTGGGAGCGCTGTGCGCCTCGATCGAGCTGGTCTACCGCTCGCCCGCCGAGCCCGCCGAGCCCGCCGAGCGGCCTGAGACCGCCGGGCCGAGCCCCCTCGGCCCGGGCTTCGCCCTCCGCAGGTAGTCCAAGCAAACGGCCCGGCGCTTGCTCCGAGGAGCTTCGGTGCCGATACCCGCACGACAGGGCGGGCAGGAGGTACGTTTCCCAATGATGAGCGCAATGAGCAAGGACGCGCTTGCGCGGCTGATCGCGCGCGGCGAGTACGTAGTCGACGTGCACGCCGTTGCCGCGGCGATGCTCCGCCACTCCGGCGGTTTGCCCTCACCCGTGCTCGTAGCCCCGCAGTCCATCGACCTGGCGACCGTCCGCGTCGAGCAGGACGAGGCCGGTCCCGATGCCGGCGTCGCCTAGCCAGCTCACGGGGGCGGCCGCTTCGGCGGCCTCGCGGCGCTCCGGCGCGATCGTGAAGAGCAGCTCGTAGTCGTCGCCGCCAACCGCCGCCACGGCGGGTTCCACGCCCGCGGCGCACGGCAGGGCGTCCAGCCGCAGCCGCAGCTTGACCCCGCTCGCCGCCGCCAGGTGCCCGGCGTCGGTTGCGAGCCCGTCGCT
>JACCSF010000104.1 GCA_013813135.1 Thermoleophilaceae bacterium
CCGCCAGGGCCGGCTCGATCTCCTGCATGAGCCGGCTCTTCGGGAGCGCGCCGATGATCTGGTGCGCCACCTCACCGTGCTTGAAGAGCAGCAGCGTCGGGATCGACATCACGTTGTACTGCGCCGATACCCCCGGGTTCTCGTCCACGTTCAGCTTGACGATGAGCAGGTCCTCGCGTTCGCCGGCGAGCTCCTCGAGGTGGGGGGCGACGATCCGGCACGGACCACACCAGGGCGCCCAGAAGTCGACGAGCACGGGCTTGTCCGCCTCGAGCACCTCGGCCTGGAAGTTGGTGTCCGTTACCTCGTTGATCGTGCCTGCCATATCCGAGCTCCTTGTCGCCGTCCCAGTCACTTCAAAAAGTATAGCGTCGCCCGGCGGCGGTGGAGCCCTAGCTCCGAAGGCGCAGCGCGGGCACCTTCCAGACCGCTTCCAGGGTGATCCAGGCGGTCATCTTGGATTGCCCCTCCCGGCGTTCCCGAAACACGATCGGCACCTCCGCCACCGACAGGCCGGCTCGGATCGCGCGGTAGGTCATCTCGATCTGGAAGCCGTAGCCGTGCGCGTCCACGCCGTGGAAGTCGAGCGCCTCGAGCGCGCTGCGCTTCCAGCACTTGAAACCGCCCGTGAGGTCGCGCACCGGGATGCCCAGGATCAGGCGGGCGTAGGCGCAGCCGCCACGGCTCTGGATGCGCCGCCGCAGCGCCCAGTTCTCGACGCCCCCGCCCGGCACGTAGCGCGAGCCGAGCACCACGTCGGCCGAGCTCGCCGCCGCCATCAGGCGCGGCACGTCGGCGGGGTCATGCGAGAAGTCGCAGTCCATCTGGAGGACCAGGTCGGCGCCTCCCTCCAGGGCGGCGGCGAAGCCGGCGAGATAGGCGCGCCCGAGCCCGTCCTTCTGGGTCCTGTGCAGGACCGAAACCTGCTCCAGCTCGGCGGCCAACCGGTCGGCGATCTCGCCTGTGCCATCCGGCGAGGCGTCGTCCACGACGAGGATGGTCGGCGTCGCCTCGCCCTTGGCCAGCTGCGGCAGAACGGCGCGCACCATCGGCTCGAGGTTCTGCGCCTCGTTGTATGTGGGGAGGATCAGCCAGGCGCTCGGCACGAGGCGCGTACCCTAGCTCCGGTGCGCAACGGCGAGATAGCGGAGGCCTTCGAGGAGCTGGCCAGCCTGTACGAGCTGGACGGGGTGGTCGTGTACCGCGTCGTCGCCTACCGCAACGCGGCCAAGGCGATCCGCGAGGCCGGCGTGTCCGTGGAGGAGATGGCGCGCCAGGGGCGCGTGGAGGAGCTCTCGGGAGTGGGCAAGACGATCGCAGAGAAGATCGACGCCCTGCTCGAGACCGGCTCGATCCCGGCCGCCGAGAAGCTGAAGGCGCGCATCCCTTCGGGCCTGATCGCGGTCACCCGCATCCCGGGGCTTGGGCCCAAGCGGGCGCGGCTGCTCTACGAGACCCTGGACGTGGCGTCGCTCGACAACCTTCGCGAGGCAGCCGAGCAGGGGCGGCTCAAGGATGTGCCCGGGTTCGGCGCCAAGGCCGAGGAGAACGTGCTGACCGCCCTCGCGGCCGGCGCGGACGGCAGCCCCAAGACGCGCACGCTGCTGTCGAAGGCGCTCGCCATCGGCGAGGAGCTGGTCGGCGCCCTGCGCGACCACTCGTCGGCGCTGAAGGTGGAGCTGGCGGGCAGTGCCCGGCGCTGGGGCGACGACGTCAAGGACCTGGACATCGTCGCGGCGTCGAGCGACCCGGCGGCCTTCGTGGAGGCCTTCGGCTCGTCGCCCGCGATCGACGTCGTGCACTCGTCCGGGGAGGCCGGCGCCAGGGCCGTCACGCACACGGGCCTGCCCGTGGACCTGCGGATCGTGCCCGAGGAGGCGTTCGGCAACCTGCTCCAGCACTTCACCGGCTCGGGGAAGCACAACGAGGCGCTGCGGACGGCCGCCGTCAAGCGCGGCCTGCACGTGAGCGAGTACGGCATCGCGGACGACGAGAGTGGCGACTCGCTCGCGTACGCCACCGAGGAGGAGGTCTACGAGCGCCTCGGCATGCAATGGGTTCCGCCGGAGCTGCGCGAGAACCGCGGCGAGCTGGAGGCCGCCCGCGCGGGACGCCTGCCGCAGCTGATCGAGCTGGACGACATCCGCGGCGACCTGCACATGCACACCACCGCCTCGGACGGCCACGCTTCGATCGAGGAGATGGCCGAGGCCGCACGCGAGCGCGGCTACCAGTACGTGGCGATCACCGACCACTCGGCGAGCCACGGCTTCGGCGACGACGTCCAGCCCGACGAGCTGCTGCGCCAGGTCGAGCGCATACGCGCCCTGGAGCTCGAGGGCATAACCGTCCTGGCCGGCACGGAGAGCAACATCCTGCTGGACGGCTCGCTCGACTACGAGGACCCGGTACTCGAGCAGCTCGACTGGGTGGTGGCCAGCGTGCACACCTCCTTCCGCACGCCCGAGAAGGAGCAGACCGAGCGCATGATGAACGCCATGGAGCACCCGCTCGTGGACGCGATCGGGCACCCGACAGGCCGGCTGATCGAACGGCGCGCCCCCTACGCGATCGACATCGACCGCGTGATCGCCAAGGCCGTCGAGACCGGCACGTTCCTCGAGATCAACGCGAACCCCGATCGTCGCGACCTCAACGACGTATACGCGAAGGCGGCCGGCGAAGCCGGCGTGACGCTGGTGATCGACTCGGACGCGCACTGGCCCCATACGCTGGCGAACATGCGCTACGGCGTGGCCACCGGCCGGCGGGCCTGGCTGACCGCGGAGCAGGTGGCCAACACCCGCCCCTGGGCCGAGCTCGACAAGCTGCGCAAGCGCTCGCGCTAGCCGCAAGCGGCCGGCTCGGCCGGCTGCGCGCGGATGACCTAGTCCTCGGGCACGATCTTGCGCAGACCGGGCAGGCGCAGCAGCCGCGGCCGGCCCAGCGGGGAGCTCCTGTCCAGCCAGAACTCCACTCCGTCGCGGCCCTCGATCGCCTCGACGGCGCGGGACTGGTTGCGCCACAGCAGGGCCACCAGCAGGCAGTAACCGGTGGCGATCGCCGGTACCTGGGGGACGAAGAAGCCCAGGATCGCCGAGACGATCCCGAGCACGATCAGGGGCCAGAGGCGGTTGAAGAGCACCGTGCCGGGCTCCAGCTCCGGGAGCGTGTTCGTCTTCTTCGCGTCGAGCAGCAGCGTGGCGATCCCAGGCGTTGTCATCAGGCGCCGCCCCAGCCAGAGCCCGACCAGCGAGGCGATGCACCACCACACGGCCGCGACGTAGACGAGCGTGTTCGTGTCCTCGTCCGCGGCGCCCACGACCGACACCACTGCCAGCGCGGTGGCCGTGCCCCCGAACAACAGGACGGACACGCGCAGCAGGTCGCGGAACCTCACGGGCCGGCCAGCACGGCCAGCACCTGGGCGAAGCCCTCGACGCCGTCCACGACCACGTCGGCGCGCTCGACGATCTCGGGCGGTCCCTCATCGGAGCGAACACCCACGCGCACCGCCGCGTCCAGAGCGCCCTCCTCGACGAGCGCGGTGAGCGCGTCGAAGGCGTCGAGGTCCGTAGTGTCGTCGCCCCCGAACAGGCCCACGCGCGCACCGCAGCGCTCCACCAGGACGCGGACCACCTGGCCCTTGTCGAATGGGACGGGTGGACGCAGCTCGAGCACCTTGCGCCCCCAGTGGGTGGCCAGGCCGCCTTCCTCCGCCTCGCGGGCGATCTGCTCCACGCGTGCCAGCGCGGCCTCCTCGTCGGGGGCGCCGCGCCAGTGGAACGCCGCTATCGGGCCCTTGTCCTCGATGCGCACCCGCAGCCGGCGCAGGTCGGGCCCGTCGCGGTCAGCCACAAACCGCTTCACCCGCCCCTCCCAGCTCTTGAAGGCCGGGTTGGTCTCCGCCTGCGAGGCGCCGGGCTGGAGCAGCTCCGCGCCGTGCGAGCCCGCGTAGACGATCCCGCCGACGCCGACGAGCCGCCGCGCCTCGGCCGCGGACCGGCCGGAGACGCAGGCCACGCAGGCGTAGCGGCGGGCCAGGCGCCCGAGCAGCAGCGCGCTCTCCTTGCGCACCTGGGCCTCCTCCGCGCGGGCCACGATCGGAGCCAGCACGCCGTCCACGTCGCAGAACACCGCGGCGCGCGAGGGGTCGGCGGTGATCGCCCCGAGGGCCTCCGCCAGCGTGTCTGAGGTGTGAGCGGACACCGCCCGTAGTATGCCCCGCGATGTCGCCACGGATGCTGCGCCTCGCCGCGATCGCCACCGCGGGGGGCGCCTTCAGCGGCCTGTTCGGCGTCGGCGGCGGGACCGTCATCGTGCCGCTGCTCGTGCTCTGGCTCGGCTACGGGCAGAAGGAGGCCACGGGCACCTCGCTCGCGGCGATCATCGTGATCGGCACGCTCGCCGCCGGTGCGCACGCCCTGTACGGCAACGTGCATCTCTGGCTCGGCCTTGCCATCGCCGTGCCCGGGGTGGCCGGGGTGGTGGCGGGCACGGCGCTGCAGCAGCGCATCTCGGACCGGGCGGTGGCCGGCGCGTTTGTCGTGCTGCTGGTCGCGTCCGCCGCGGTGCTCGTGTTCTGACATGGACGTCGTCGCCTGGACCGGCCTGCTCGGGATCGCGTTCGCCGCGGGCGTGGCGGGGGGGCTGCTCGGTGTCGGCGGCGGCATCCTGTTCGTCCCGGCGCTCGTGCTGTTCGCCGACGAGACGCAGCTGGGCGCGGAAGCCACCTCGCTGGTGGCCATCGTCGTCGTGTCGCTCGTCGGGGCCTGGCGCCAGCGCGGCTACGGCAACGTCCGGCTGCGCGACGGGCTCGTCATCGGCGCGCTGTCGCCGCTGGGCGTCCTGGTGGGGGTGGGGCTCGCGAACGCCGTTTCGGAGCGGGCGCTCGAGCTCTCCTTCGCCGCGGTTCAGCTCCTTTTTGCCTGGCAACTCGCCAAGAGGGCGGGACTCCGCTAGGTTCCACGCCGGTGGAGATCCTCGACGTTAGGACCGAGGAGCGCAACGGACTCGTGCACGTGGCTCTGGTGGGCGAGCTCGACCTGTCCACGGTCGCGAAGGTGCAGGAGGAGCTGCGCCGGGTCGAGGCATCTTCGCCGGCCACCTTGGTGGTCGACCTCTCGCAGCTGGCGTTCCTCGACTCCACCGGCCTGCGCTGCATCGTGACGGCCGACGAGCGGGCGCGCTCGGAGGGCCGCCGGATCGTCATCGTGCGTGGGCCCGACGCGGTGCAGCGGGTATTCACCATCACCCGCCTGGACGATCGGCTCGAGATGGTCGACGACGCCGGCACCATCGGCTGATCGGCCGCCGCTGGTGAGCATCCCCGGCGCGTTTGAGCGCCCGCTAGAAGGGTGATAATCGGAGGTGGTCGGTAGGGAACTTCCGAGGGGGGTGCACCAGTGGCTGTTGCCGTTGCGGCTGTCGAGCCCGATGTGCCCGATGTGCCCGAGCTCCGGCAGTCAAAGGACGAACGGCTCCTGCGGGTCTACCACCGCGAGGGTGACCTGGAGGCCCGCGAGCAGCTCGTGCTGCGGTTCATGCCGCTCGCGCGCCAGCTCGCCTCGCGCTATCGGCACTCCGGCGAGCCGCTCGAGGACCTGGTCCAGGTGGCCTGCGTGGGGCTGCTCAAGGCCGTCGACCGATACGACCCCGAGCGCGGCAGCGGCTTCACGCGCTACGCCGTGCCGACGATGCTGGGCGAGCTCAAGCGGCACTTCCGCGACAAGGGGTGGGCGCTGCGCGTGCCGCGCGCCACGCAGGAGTTGACGCTCAAGGTCAGCGAGGCGCTGGGCTCGCTGCCGTCGAAGCTGGGCCGCTCGCCGCGGCCGCGCGATGTGGCCGAGGCGATCGGGGTTCCGGTGGAGGGCGTGCTCGAGGCGATGGAGGCGGCGACCGCCTACGAGACGACCTCCCTCGACGCGCCGCGCGCCGGCACCGAGGACGAAGACTGGACGCATGGCGATGCGCTGGGCGACGAGGAGCCCGGATACGAGCTGGTCGAGCTGGGGGAGACCCTGCGGGGCACGCTGGACGCCCTGCCCGCCCGTGAGCGGCTGATCCTCCGGTTGCGCTTTGAGGAGGACATGACCCAGGCCGAGATCGCCAGCTGTGTCGGCGTGTCCCAGATGCACGTGTCCCGCCTGTTGCGCCGATCGCTCGACCGCCTGTCCGCGGTGGGCGCCGCGGCTTAGAGCGGGCCGACCGTCGCTCGCCGACGTCCCGGGGGGTCCGCCGACTAGCTCCGGGCGACCCGTCCCGGGTCGCTACCCGAGGCCTGCCGGCGAAAACCAAGGGCCTCCTCCGGTAGCGGCACGTCCGGCGTCCGCGCAAGCGCAGCGGCCACGATGATCAGATGCAGGCCGGGGGCGAATCGCGACGGCCGGCCGTCGCC
>JACCSF010000105.1 GCA_013813135.1 Thermoleophilaceae bacterium
CCTCCGAGGCGGCCGCCACGCGCTCGGGTCGCGCAGTCTCCAGCCCGAGCAGCTCCAGCGGCCCGGGCTCCAGCCGCGCCAGCCGGTCGCCGTCGCAGAACGCGCCCTCGCCCGCCGCGGCCCACCAGTCCCGCGACGGCACCAGCTCCGCGACGAAGCCGACCTCCACGTCGCCCATGCGATCCCCCGACGCCACCGCGATCGACACGCACGCGAAGGGAAGGCCTCGCTTTGCGTTCACCGAGCCGTCGATCGGGTCGACAACCACCCGCGCGTCGGCGGAGCCTCCGCCGATGGCCACCTCGCCGCGCTCCTCAGACACCGCGACCAGCGGCACGCCCAGCGCCTCGAGCTCGGCGAACACCGCGTCCTCGGCCGCCCTGTCCACCGCGAGCGTGGTGTCGCCGCCCTCGCCCTCGCCCTGTGGCACCGACCGCTCGGCGGTGCTCGTCATCCCCGCCACCGCCTCGCGCGCCGCGTGGGCCGCGCGGCGGCACAGCCCGAGCCAGTCGGCGTCCGGGAGCGGCATCTTCGCCATCCTAGGCGCCATACTGGTCCGGCATGTGCATGCAATGCATGGCCGGAGCGATGACCGCCGTCGGAGCGGCATCCGGAACACGCGCCTACCTGGGTAGCCGCCACTTCGGCTGGCTCACCCCGCAACGCCTGAAGGCGCTCACCGTGGCTCTCGCCGTGGCGGCGTTGGTGGCGTCGGCGACGCTGGTGACGGGATCGACCGCCGCGCCCAAGCAAGCCGGTCAGCCGGCAGCCCAGGCGCACTCCCCGGCACAGCGCTGATAGCCAAGGCCGCGGTGTATCTGTCGTTCGCCGGCTGAAAAGGGCGGCGTATCCTAAATCGGCATGCCTGACCTCCTCGACGGCCTGAACGCGAACCAGCGCGCGGTCGTCACGCATCCCGGGGGGCCGCTGCTGGTCGTGGCCGGCGCGGGCACCGGGAAGACCCGCACCCTCACCCGCCGCTTCGCCTGGCTCGTCGAGCAGGGCACGCCGGCGGACGGGATCCTCGCGCTGACCTTCTCGAGCCCCGCCGCGGCGGAGATGCGCGAGCGACTCGAGACGCTGCTGGAGGCTCCCTACGAGGAGCTCAACGTCTCGACGTTCCACGCGTTCTGCGTGAAGCTGCTGCGCGACGAGGCGCTCGAGGCCTGCGTGGACCCGTTCCTCTCCCCGGTGACCCCGGCGGACCGGCTCGCGCTGTTGTTGGAGCGGATCAACGAGCTGTCGCTGCGCCATCACGAGATCCGCGGCAACCCGGCGCCGCTGCTGGCCAGCTTCGTGTCGCGCATCGACCGCCTGAAGGACGAGCTGGTCACAGCCGAGGAGCTGCGTGCCTGGGCCGAGGCGCTCCCCACGCCCACCGACGCCGACCGCGCCCACGCCAACCGCGAGCGTGAGTTCGCTCGCCTCTACGCCGACCACGACCGCCTGCTGGAGGAGCGCGGCGCACTCGACTTCGGGGACCTGATCGTGCGCGCCTACAAGCTGCTGCACGAGCGCCCGCACGTGCGCGAGCGCACCGCGCGGCGCTTCCGGCACGTGCTGGTGGATGAGTACCAGGACACGAACTTCGCCCAGGGGATGCTGCTGCGCCTGCTGGTCGAGGAGCACGCGAACGTCACCGTCGTCGGCGACGACGATCAGGCCATCTACCGCTTCCGCGGCGCGTCGCAGAAGAACCTGCTCGAGTTCGAGCGCGAGCTGCCCGACGTCACGACGATCAAGCTGGAGCGCAACTTCCGCTCTGGGCGTCGCGTCCTGGACGCCGCCGCGGCCGTGGTGGCGCCCATAGAGGCACGCGTGCAGAAAAAGCTCACCGGCGCCAGCGGCGGCCGCGTGCGCTTCTGGCGCTGCAGCTCGGAGCGCGCCCAGGCGCAGGCGGTGGCGGCCGAGGCCGAGCGCCTGATCGCCGGCGGCGTGCCGCCGGAGGAGATCTGCGTGCTGGTGCGCTCGGTCAAGGGTGAGGGATCCGTGGTGGCCGCGGCGCTCGAGGAGCGCGCGATTCCCTTCCGCACGCTCGGCGCCGCCGCCTACTTCCAGCGGGCCGAGGTGCGCGACGTGCTCGCCTGGCTGCGCGCCCTCGCCGACCCGGGCGACTCGGGAGCCGTCGTGCGCGCGCTGAGCCGGCCCCCGATCGAGCTGCGCTCCGTCGACGTCGCGCGGCTGACGCAGCTGGCCCGCCGGCGCAAGCTCGACATGCCGTCGGCCGTCGCCGCCGCCCTGGAGGGCCCGCAGCTCTCCGAGGAGGGACGCGACCGGGCGCGCGCCTTCCTGCGGCTCTACCGCTCCGCGTCCACGGCCTTCGAGGACCGCCGCCCCGACGCCTTCGTGATGCGGCTGATCGAGCGCACCGGCCTGCGCCGCCAGCAGGTGTTCGCCACCCACGCCGACACCGTCGAGCGCTTGCGCAACATCGCCAAGCTGCCCGAGCTGGCCACCGCCTACATGCGCCGCGAGCCCCAGGCCACGGCGCGCGAGTTCGCGCGCTACCTGGCCGCCGTGGCCGAGTCGGGCCTGCGCGAGGAGGAGGCCGTCGGCCAGCCGGCGACGCCGGCCGTGCCGGTCATGACAATGCACGCCGCCAAGGGGCTCGAGTTCGACCACGTGTTCGTGCTCGGGCTGTCCGCGGGCGCCATGCCCGGCCCCTTCCGGGCGCCCAACGGGGACGTGCCCGACGAGCTGCTCAAGGAGCGGATCGACGCCGAGTCGCCGCGGGCGGTGCACGAGGCCGAGCTGCGGCGGCTGCTGCACGTGGCGATGACGCGCGCGCGCAAGGGCCTCGTGCTCGCCTGGGCCGAGACGGGCCCGCCCGGCACCACGCCCCGGCCGTCGCCGTTCTACGACGAGGCGCGCGTGGCGCTCGACGTCGAGGAGGAGCCGTTCGAGGAGGAGCTGTTCGGCCCGGCGGAGGGCCTGCACTCCACCTTCCGAATCATGCGCGACGAGCTGCTCGACACCGTCGCGCGCGTCGGTGGGCGCCTCGGCGAGATGCGCCTCGACACCTACCTCGACGTGGACCAGGCCGTGGCTCGCTACCTCGAGCTGATCAAGGTGGCGGCGCTGATCGAGCGCGCCCGCGAGGGGCAGTCGCTGGAAACGGCGCTGCCCGAGGTCAACGAGATCCTCGCCCAGTGCGCCACGACCGAGCAGCGCGAGGTCTTCGAGGAGTCGGGCCTCGACGGCTGGCTGCGCGACACGGGCCGCGACCCGGCCGAGCTGCCCGGTTCGACGAACGGGTCCGACGCCTCGCTCGACCCCTTCATCCCGCGCCGCGGGCGCGGGCTGATGCTGTCCGCCTCAGACATCGACACGTACCGGATCTGCCCGCTCAAGTATAAGTTCGCGCGCGTCTTCCGGATCCCGCAGGAACCAACCATCAACCAGCGCTTCGGGATCGTCATGCACCAGGTGCTGGAGCGCTTCCACACCGAGGGCGGCGGATCGCTGGACCGCCTGCGCGAGCTGTTCGAGATCTCCTGGCGCCGGTCGGGCTTCGGCGAGTCCGACGACGAGCTGCAGTTCCGCGAGCGCGCCGTGGAGTCGCTCGAGCGCTACTGGCGCCTCGACCACGACTCGCAGGCCGAGCCGGTCTGGTTCGAGCGCTCGTTCGCGTTCAAGATCGGGCCACACCTGCTGCGCGGGCGCGTCGACCGCGTCGACCGTCACCCGGACGGCTCCTTTGAGCTGATCGACTACAAGACCGGCAAGGCCAAGACCGAGGACGAGCTGCGCGAGGACGTGCAACTGTCCGTCTACCAGATGGGTGCCCGCGAGTCGTGGCGGCTGGAGACCTCGGCCCAGAGCTACTACTACGTGCTGACCGGCGAGAAGGTGCCCGTCAAACACTCGGCCGAGGAGCTCGAGCGCGTGCGCGCGACGGTCTCCGACATCGCCTCAGGCATCCTCAAACAGCGCTTCGAACCGACCCCCTCGCCGGACATCTGCCGCTTCTGCGACTACCGGATCATCTGTCCAGCTGCCGAGAAGTAGCGTTTCCCGTCCGGTCCGCAGGGGAACCTGTGGGTCATGGCGATAGGAACATCACTCTTCTTGATCGCGGTCGGGGCGATCCTGAGGTACGCCGTCGACGCGACGGTGGCCGGAGTCGACATCCAGACGGCCGGCCTGATCCTGATGATCATCGGCGTCGTAGGGCTGGTGATCGGGCTGTTCCTTATCACCCAGTCCCGCAGCGACGCGCCTGCCGCTGACGACCCGCGCAGACCGCTCTAGGTCTGATCCGGCCCGCGCTGGCGCAGGAAGCGCTGAAAGTCGCGCGCGATCGTATCCGCCGAGGGCAGGTCCTCTTCGTCGGGCGTGTCCAGCCCGACCTCGTCGACGGCCGTTTCGAGGCGCTCGACGAATGCCTTCACCTCGGGATCGCTTGCCACCGCGGCGCTGACCTGCCGCTCGTAGTCCTCCGCGGCGCTCTCCAGCTCGCCGGCGTCGACCACCACGCCTGCGATGCCCTCGAACGCGCGCACGAGCGCCAGCGCCACCTTCGGGTTGGGCGCCGCGGCGACGTAATGCGGGACCGACGCCCACAGGCTCGCGGCCGGAATGCCGGCGCTGGCGAACGTGTTGTGCAGGACGCCGACGATCCCGGTCGGCCCCTCGTAGCTCGTGTGCTGGAAGCCGAGCCGGTCCACCAGCGAGCGGTCCGAGGCGAGGCCGGTGATCGCCACCGGGCGCGTGTGCGGGACATCCGCCAGCAGGGCGCCGAGCGTGATCACCATGCGCACGTCGAGCTCGCGCGCGGTCGCGACCAGGTTGTCGGTGTAGCGGCGCCACCGCAGCGACGGCTCGGTGGCCTGGAGCATCACGAGATCCCCCTCGGCGCCCGGCACGGCGGCTGCCGAGATGGTGGCCACCGGCCAGTCGATCTCCCGCGTTATGCCCTCCGTGAGGCGCACCGTCGGGCGCACGGCGGTGAAGTCGAAGAACTCCTCCGGGTCGATCGACGCGACC
This sequence comes from Thermoleophilaceae bacterium, assembly GCA_013813135.1. GTDB lineage: Bacteria > Actinomycetota > Thermoleophilia > Solirubrobacterales > Thermoleophilaceae > JACVRW01. The sequence continues at coordinate 4,987 of JACCSF010000105.1, forward strand.
TCCTCGGCGTCGAAGCTGCCGCGGATGAAGGAGACCGCCGCGGAGGCCGCCTCGCCCGCGTCGTTCCAGCCGTTGAACGCACACACCATCACCGGTCTGCGAAGAGAGGGCCGGTCGTTCCAGATCACGTCCTGCACCGACCTCACGGTACCCGACCGCGTCCGGGGCGCCCATCACGATGGGTGAGTGGCCACCGTGGAGCAGGCGATTACGATCGCGGAGCTGCGCGCGGGCAGCGAGGTCGACGGGGTCTTCGCGTGCACGCGCAAGGACCGCCTCACCGCCAGGAGCGGCACGCCCTACCTGGCGGTCGAGCTGCGCGATCGCTCCGGCGCGATCCAGGCCCGCGCCTTCCGCGAGGCGGACTTCCTGGCGGGCCAGTTCGAGCGCGGCGAGCTGGTTGCGGTCAGCGGCCGCGTGGAGCGCTTTCGCGACGAGCTTCAGGTCGAGCTGCGCTCGATCCGGCGCGCCCAAGGGGCCGACCCCGCCGCGTTCCTGCCAACCGCCTACCGTGACCTCGACGAGCTGGACGGCTTCCTCGAGCACCTCGGCCGCGAGGTCTACGACGCCGACCTGCGCGCCCTGCTCGACGCCTTCCTCGACGACGAGGAGTTCCGGGGGGAGCTGCGCCGGGCGCCCTGCACCCGCTCGGGCCACCATGCCTACCTCGGCGGCCTGCTGGAGCACACGGTCGCCGTTGGCACGCTGGCGGTGGAGGCCTGCGCCCTGCATCCCCGCCTCAACTCGGACCTGCTGATCTGCGCCGCCCTGCTGCACGACATCGGGAAGCTGCGGGAATTCGAGCTGGGCGCCGAGATCGCGTTCAGCGAGGCCGGCGCGCTGGTCGGCCACGTCGTCCTCGGCCAGCAGATGATCGTGGAGCGCGCCGCGCAGCTGAACGGCTTTCCGGACGAGAAGCTGCATGCGGTGCTGCACTGCGTGCTCGCCCACCACGGCGCCGACGCCCTACCGGGCAGGCGCTTCCGCACCCCCGAGGCGCTCGCCCTTCAGCGCATCAACGCGCTCGACGCGTCCGTAAAGGGCGCGCTCGAACACGGTCTGGACTGACCCTCCGGGTCCTCGACGCATGTCCGACGCCCGTGGGCGGCTGGGGGGCCGAACTGAGCGCGCTCAGCCGGCCGCGCGGACGCGCACGCTGAACTCGGCCCGGAAGCTCCCGCCCGGGGGCACGCTGACGAGCGCCTCGCCGCTCACCAGCGCGTTGACCGGCGCCGTCATCGGCTCGAAGCAGATGTAGGGCTCCTGGTCGCGACCGGGCGACGGCGCGTAGACCTGCACGAATGGGTACCCCTCCCCGAGCTCGAGCTCGATCCGCCTGCCGCCGCCCTCCAGGGCGAAGACGGCTGGCCGCTCCAGCTCCACGAAGTGGTCGTCGTAGCTGCGGTCTCCCAACAGCCCCGGCTCGATCGCGACCGGCTCCGTCTCGCCCGTCGGAAGCCCGCGCTCGTCGAGCAGGGCACGCCGGAGCACCGGCAGCTCGACACGCCACTCCGACCGCGGCACGTCTGGCAGGCGCAGGTACGGATGCCATCCAAACGAGATCGGCACCGCGACGTCGCCGGTCGGGAGCACGATCGTCGCGACCGTGAGCGTGGCGTCGGCGAGCTGTGCTTGCACGTGCAGCTCGTGCGGGAAAGGGAAGGCGGCCATCAGCTCCTCGTGCGCGCCGAAATCGAGCCGCGCGGCCACCGAGGCGCTTCCGTTCCCCGGCGTACGGCCGACGACCCGCCAGTGCGGGTACGCGGCCACGATGCCGTGAATCGGCAGTCCGTTCGGGTCGAGGTGGACCGGCGAGCGCCGCGGGTCCAGGTCCACTCGCCGCCCGCCCCTTGAGTAGGTCATCCCGGCCAGGCGGTTGGCCCAGGGGTGCAGCAGCGGGATGCCGAATGTGGAGCCACGCTCCCCGTAGGCCGCCAGCCCGCCGCGCTGCCCGAGCAGCTCCTCGCCGCGATGGGTGAGCGAGTGCCCGACCACGCCTGCTCCCGGGACGAACGCAACCCGAAGGTCATGGTCGTGCGAGACCAGAATGATTCCGTCGAGGCCGTCGACGCGCTCGTCGAGGACCTCGTGCGCAGCCATCGTGCCTTCGACTCCTCGAGCCTGGGGCGAGTCCGCGGCACACCCTACCGCTAGGCTGGCCGCCCGATGGTCTCGGACGCCGGCCTGCTGCCGTGGTACGAGCGCATGCGCGCCGAGGTGCCCCGCGCGGACGTGTTCGACGTCCACACGCACATCGGCTCGAACGATCCCGACGGCTTCCGCTGCACGCGCACCGAACTGGTCGAGTCGCTGGAACACCTGGACGCGAGCGCCTTCGTCTTCCCGATGCACGAGCCGGACGGCTACTCGGCTGCTAACGACATGGTCGCCGCCGAGGCGGCTGCCAGCGGCGGGCGGCTGTTCGGGTTCTGCAGGCTCGACCCGCACGACGCCCCGCTGGCGGAGGCACGCCGCTGCCTGGCCAACGGCGCCCGCGGGATCAAGCTGCACCCCCGCGCCGAGGGCTTCAACCTCGACCATCCGGCGCTGCAGGACGTGTTCATCCTCGCCGACGAGAACCGCGTGCCGATCCTCTGCCACGCCGGACGCGGAATTCCCGCTCTCGGGCGCCACGCTGTCGAGGTCTGCTCACGCCATCCCGGCCTGCGCCTGATCCTGGCCCACGCGGGCATCTCGGACCTGTCGTGGATCTGGCGCGAGGCGCCGGCTCACCCCAACCTGTTCTTCGATACGGCCTGGTGGTCCCCCAGCGACGTGCAGGCCCTGTTCGCGCTCGTGCCGCCCGGTCAGATCCTGATGGCCAGCGACGCGCCCTACGGCACGCCGGCCTTCGGCGCGACGATGGCGATCCGGCACGGGCTGCAGGTGGGGCTGAGCCCGGACGCCGTGCGCGGCGTGCTCGGCGCCCAGGCGCGCAGGCTGGCCGAGCGCGAGGACCCGCTCGATCTGGGCCCCGCACCCGGCATTGAGTCGCTCTCGCGCGATCCGCTGCTGGAGCGGGTGTACTCCTTCCTGCTGAGCGCGATCGGCCAGATGTTCGCCGGGGTGGAGCCCAAGGAGACGCTGGCGCTGGCGGAGCTCGCCTGCGACGTCGGCGAAGGCGACCCGCGCGCCCCGCTGTATGCGGCGATCATGTCTCTGCTCGACGCGCGGGCGGATTACGACCCGACCGGCGACGGCCGGCCGTCGCG
>JACCSF010000161.1 GCA_013813135.1 Thermoleophilaceae bacterium
GGCGACGCCGGCCCCCGCGACGCCCCCTGCCGGATCCGAGTCGGGCACCACCGGCACCCCCGCGGCCGCCGGCGGAGAGACTGCCCAGAGCGCGCCGGGCGGCGCGGCCGAGGCCGCCAACAACGCCCAGCAGACGGCCAACCAGAGCACTGCCGCGGCCGAGCAGTCCGGCGTGTCTGCCTCCGACACCCAGACCTCCACGTCCAGCGGCAGCGGCCTGCCGGTCAGCGGTGGCACCGCAACCGGTGCCGACGGCACGTCGGCGGCGGCGCCAGTCGGCCTCGAGACGGTTCCGCTCGAGCTGGAGTTCGTCGGCAACTTCTTCAGCCTGGCCGACTTCTTCCACCGCGTTAAGCGCTTCGTGTCGCTCACGAACGACAACGTGATCGTCAGCGGCCGGCTGCTGACCGTCGAGAACGTGCGGTGGGCCAGCGAGGCCGAGATCTTCCCCCGCCTGCGAGCCGAGATCAAGGCGACGGTCTACCTCTCGCCGAAGGCTCAGGGCGTAACGGCCGGCGCGACCCCGCAGGGGCCGGACACCGGGACGCCCGCCGACGGCACCACGCCGGCGCCGGCCGACAGCACGCCCGCCGCTGCCCCGACCGCTACGGCAACCCCGTGAACGCCATCAAGACCTTCCTGACCGGTGTGTGGATCGACCTTCGCGCCCGCCGGCTGCTGCCGGTGGCGGCGCTGCTGCTCGCCGGCCTCGTGGCCGCTCCGCTCGTGCTGTCGAAGCAGGTCGAAGAGCCGGCCCCGGCGCCCGCGCCGGCCGAAACGCAGACCAAGGCCGAGCAGCCGCGCGGACCCGAAGCGCTGGCCCAGGTGAAGCTCGAGGACGAGATCGCCAAGGGCTCTGGCTCCTCGCTCAGCGCCTTTGACGAGAGCAACCCGTTTGCCCCGCCGCGGGACGTGATCGAGGCGGCGCGCCGTGCTACGGAGGTCGACTCGGGCGTGGCGGTGCCCGACGGCGGCGGCGGCACGGCCGACACCGGCACCGGCACCGGCACCGGCACCGGCGGCGGCGACGGTACGACCACCGGCGACGGCACCCCGGACACCGGCGGTGACGGCGAGAGCCCGAAGACGACCGAGTTCACCTACGTCCTCGACGTCACGTTCTGGGCGAACGGCCGCAGGCGCAAGATCGAGGGCCTGGAGAAGCTCGACATGCTGCCCAACCAGGCTGCGCCGCTGCTCATCTTCATGGGCGTCAGCGACGGAGCCGGGAACGCCGTGTTCCTGGTCGACTCGACGCTGGCAACGGCCGGCGAGGGCAAGTGCAAGCCGAGCCGCGCCGAGTGCGCGTTCCTGTACCTGGGCGCGGGCTCGGAGCAGGAGTTCACCAACGAGGACGGAGACTCGTACGGGCTGCGGATCGACGAGATCCGCCAGATCAAGGTCGGCGAGAACTCCGGCAGCACCGCGTCCGCCGAGGAGAGCAGCAAGTCCGCGCGCGCGGCAGTCGGGGCACCCGCCCCGGCGCGCCGCTTCGCCTTCCCGGTTCTGACCGACCTGGTCGTTCAGTCCGCCGAGGGCAGCGACAACTCAACTGACGCCTCCGAGCGCCGATAGAGGGGGTATGGCAATGCGCCGTCTCATCATCATCTGCCTGCTCGCGCTGTCGGGCGTGGCGCTGCTCGCCACCGCGCCGGTCGCGTCCGCAGCGAAGTCCAAGTCCAAGGTCAAGCCGCAGATCACGCGCGTCACGCCGATGCGCATCAGCGTCGGCAACGTGCTGACCATCCGCGGCCGCAACTTCAAGGCGAAGGCCAAGGCCAACACGGTCATCTTCCGGGCGGGCAGCGGCCGCACCGCGTTCGCGAAGCCGCGGCGCGCCAGCCGTACCAGGCTCGTGGTGAAGGTGCCCGGCGCCGTGGCGCGCCTGCTGACGGTGAAGGACAGCCGCCAGCGCCCCACCCGCCTCAAGCTCCGCGTCCTGGCCGGCAGGTTCAGCGACTACACGTCGCGGCGCCTGTCGCCGGTCGTGACCGGCGTCGGCGCAGCCGACGGCGGCGTGACGCTGGCGGCCTGCGACAGCAGCTCCGACCACGACGGCGACCTTCTGTCCAACTCGCTCGAGCTGGCGATCAAGACCGATCCCTGCCTGCGCGACACCGACAAGGACGGCATCGAGGACGGCTACGAGTACCAGTCCGCCCTCGACCTCAACCACTATCCGGTGAACCCGCCGCTTCCCTACCCGGGCAAGCGACCCTACCCGAACGCCCTCGACCCGGCCGACTCCGGCAGCGACTACGACGGCGACGGGCTGACCCAGCGAGAGGAGTCCGGGGCCTGGATCGCCTTCTCGTCGGACGGCGTCGGGCGCTCCGGGCGTCCCGGATCACTCTCGGGCCTGACCTACAGCGACGGGCTGCAGAGGTCCACCAGTCCCTTCGCGACGCCGAGCGACGCGCTGGCCGCGTGGGTGCTCGACCAGAACAGCGACGGCCAGCTCGACGACGACGAGCGCGACGCGGACGGCGACGGCCTGGGCAACTGGGATGAGCAGCACGGGCGCTTCACCGAGCCCTGGTGGCCCGCGCAGCACGACGGCCTGAACGAGTCGAAGGAGTCGAAGTACCCGGGCATCGACTTCCTCGACGTGGGCGATCTCACCGACGGGCTCGCGCTCGTGGTCGCCGACATGGACGGCGACGGGATACTGGACGGCTACGACGACCACGACCGTGACGGGCTGAGCAACCAGTTCGAGATCAACCGGCCGGACGACTGGATCACCGACATCGACGCGACGGCTCCGACGAACTACTGGGCGTACGTGAACCCGTTCAACCCGTGCAAGCCGTATCGGTCCTCGCGCTGCCACGCGCACCCGCCGTTCGGGTACTACGCATCCGATGAGGCGCCGCCGATCGGCCCCGACCCGCCTGCCGGGTACCCGGCGGGCGCGCCGACCACCCCCGACGGCTGAGCCTGGCCTCCACACCCTCATAAGTAGGGTGTGGGCGCCATGCCTTTTCGCTTCGTAACCGCAGGCGAGTCCCACGGGCCGGGCCTCACGGCGATCGTCGAGGGGCTCCCCGCCGGGCTCGAGCTGAGCCCGAAGGACATCGACCGAGACCTGGCTCGCCGGCAGCTCGGACACGGCCGCGGCGGGCGCATGAAGATCGAGAAGGACCGCGCCGAGGTGGTGGCCGGCATCCGCCACGGGCGCACGCTCGGGAGCCCGGTCGCCGTGCGCGTCGAGAACCGCGACTACCGCAACTGGGAAGAACGGATGAACCCGTGGCCGGTTGACGCCGAGATCGACGAGGTTCACCTGCCACGCCCGGGCCACGCCGACTTGGCGGGCGTGCTCAAGTACGGCCACACCGACGTGCGCAACGTCCTCGAGCGCGCTTCCGCGCGCGAGACCGCGGCGCGCGTCGCGGCCGGGGCGCTCGCCAAGGCGCTCCTGCGCGCGCTCGGAGTCAGCGTGTTCTCTCACGTGACGCGCATCGGGGCGGTCACCGCGCCAGAGCGCGACGACCTGCGCCCGGACGACTTCGAGGGCGTTGACCAGTCGCCCGTCCGGTGCCTGGACGCCGCCGCGAGCGACGCGATGGTGGCCGAGATCGACACCACCCGAAAGGCGAATGAGTCGCTGGGCGGGGTGTTCGAGGTGCGCGCCTTCGGGCTCGTGCCCGGGATCGGATCGCACATCTCCTGGGAGGAGCGGCTCGACGGCCGGCTAGCGGGCGCGATCCTGTCGATCCAGGCGATGAAGGGCGTGGGCATCGGCGACGGCTTCGACCTCGCCGGCCGCGTGGGATCGCAGGCGCACGACGAGATCTTCTGGTCCGAGGAGCAGGGCTTTTTCCGCGAGACCAACCGCGCCGGGGGCATCGAAGGCGGGATGACCACGGGCGACCCCGTAGTGGTGCGCGCGGCGATGAAGCCGCTGCCGACGCTGACCAAGCCGCTGCGGAGCGTCGACCTCGCCACCAAGCAGCCGGCCGCGGCGTTGCGCGAGCGCACCGACTCCTGCACCGTGCCGGCCGCCGGCGTCGTCGGCGAGGCCATGGTCGCGCTGGTGCTGGCCGCGGCGTACCGCGAGAAGCTGGGCGGCGACCACATCGACGACACCAGGGCCGCCCTGCGCGCCTACGAGGAGCGCATCGGGTGGAGCCGCAGGTAGCGCCAAGCGGCACGATCGTCCTGGTCGGGTTCATGGGCGCGGGCAAGTCGACCGGCGCCCGCTCGCTCGCCGCCGAGCTCAACGCGCAGGCGCTCGACTCCGACCGCGAGTTCGAGCAGCTGATCGGCGAGCCGATCGAAGCCTTCTTCGACCGCGAAGGCGAGGCCGCCTTCCGGGCGCGCGAGGAGGAGGTGGTCTGCGAGCTGCTGGCCCGCGACGACGCCCAGGTGATCGCGTTGGGCGGCGGGGCGGTCCAGTCGGAGCGCGTGCGCGAGGCTCTCGCGCGGCACACGGTCGTCCATCTTGAGATCGACCCGCAGGACGCCTGGCGCCGCGCGTCCGGGAGAGGGCGGCCGCTGGCGCGTGACCCGGGCCGCTTCGGGTCGCTCTGGCGCGACCGCCGTGCGCTCTACGAGTCGGTGGCCGACGCGGTGGTCCCGCCCTCGGACCGGGACGCGCTGCGCCGCGCCCTTCCGTCTGTGCGCTCGCTGCGCGACGCCCCGCCCGGCACGCGCCTGGTCTGGGCGGGGGCCGAGTCCGGCGACTATCCGGTGTTCCTCGGCCGCGGGCTGATCGAGGCCGGCTTCTTCCCAGGGCTGGGGGGACGGCGCTTCGTGGTGACCGATGAGAACGTAGCCCGGCTCCAGCGCGTGGAGGGCGACGCGCGGATCGTGGCGATGCCCGGCGAGGAGCACAAGACCATCCACGGCGCCGAGCACGTGCTGCGCTCGCTCGCGCAGGGCGGCGCCGAGCGCGGCGACCTCGTGGTGGCGGTCGGCGGCGGCGTGGTCGGCGACCTGGCCGGGTTCTGCGCGGCGGTCTACCAGCGCGGCATGCGCCACGTCCAGATCCCGACGACGCTCGTGGCTCAGGTCGATTCCGCCTACGGCGGCAAGACGGGCGTCGACCTGCCCGAGGGCAAGAACTACGTGGGCGCCTACCACCAGCCCTCCGCGGTGCTCTGCGACCCCGCCGCGCTCGACACGCTGCCGGCGGAGGAGGCGGCGGCCGGCTACGTGGAGGTCGTGAAGACCGCGCTGATCGCGGGTGGCGCCCTGTGGGCGCGCGTGCGCCAGGGCGAGCAGGTGGGCGGGCCGGAGATCATGGGCTGCGTGCGCACGAAGCTGACCGTGGTGGCGGAGGACGAGCGCGACGGAGGACGGCGCCAGGTGCTCAACCTGGGCCACACTGTCGGGCACGCCATCGAGGCGGCAACCGGCTATGAGCGCTACCGCCACGGCGAGGCGGTCGGCATCGGCCTGCTGGCGGCGCTGCGCTTGTCCGAGCGCGACAACCTGCGCGCCGAGGTGGGGGAGCTGCTCGCCTCCCGCGGGCTGCCGCTGACGTTCACGGGGGCATCGGTGGACGTCGTGCTCGCGCTGGTGCAGCGCGACAAGAAGCGCGAGGGCGGACGCGTGCCCTTCGTGCTGGTCGAGGCGCCCGGCCAGGTGACGCCCGGCCACGAGATCGACCCCGCCGCGCTGCGCGCGGCCGTGGAGGACGTGCGCGAGGGGTGAAGCACCGCATCGACGTGCTGCACGGAATCAACTTCGACGTGCTGGGCCGCCGGCCGGCCGCGCACTACGGCGGGCTCACGCTGGAGGCGCTGGAGGTGCGGATCAAGCGCTACGCGGACGAGCTGGGCCTGGGCGTGGCCTTCTCCCAGACCAACCACGAGGGCGAGTACTGCGAGGCGCTGCACAACGCGACCGGCGACGGGCTGATCCTCAACCCCGGCGCCTGGACGCACTACTCGTGGGCGATCCACGACGCCCTCGAGCTGACCGGCCTGCCGGCGGTCGAGGTGCACCTCTCCGCCGTCGACGAGCGCGAGGAGTGGCGGCGCGTGTCGGTGATCCGCGACATCTGCGTCGGCACGGTGCAGGGCAAGGGCCCCGACGGCTACCGCGACGCGCTGGCGCTGCTGCAGGAGCGTCTGGAGCGGTGAGCCGCGCCGACCGCCTGGTCGCCCTGCTGGAGGAGCGCGAGCTCGACTGCCTGCTGGTGACCCAGCTCGTCAACGTGCGCTACCTCACCGGCTTCACGGGCACCAACGGCGCCTGCGTGGTCACGCGCGACGCGCGCCTGTTCCTGACCGACTTCCGCTACGTCCAGCAGGCGAAGCAGCAGGTACCCGAGTTCGAGCACCTGGAGGCGAGCAGGGAGCTGCTCGGCGACCTCGCCGCGCAGCTGGGGGGGCGCGCCGGGTTCGACGACGCCCACGTGAGCGTCAGGGCGCACCGGCTGCTGAGCGAGAAGGTCGGCGAGGGGGTGGAGCTGGTGCCGGGGGCCGGCGTCGTGGAGGGCCTGCGGGCCGTGAAGGACGACGAGGAGCTGCGGGCGATCCGCGCGGCGGTCGAGGTGGCGGACGCCGCCTACCAGGAGCTGCGCGCCGCCGGGCTGGCCGGCCGCACCGAGCGCGAAGTGGCGCGCTCGATCGTCCGTTTCCTCGAGGACCGCGGCGCCGACGAGGTGTCGTTCCCGCCGATCGTGGCGGCGGGCGCGCACGGCGCTCTGCCGCACGCGGCGCCGCGCGACGTGCCGATCCCACGCGGCACGCTGGTGGTCGTGGACCTGGGCGCCCGGGTGGACGGCTACTGCTCCGACTGCACGCGCACGCTGGCGACCGGCTCGCTCGAGGACCGTCCGCTCGAGGCCTACGAGGCGGTGCGCCGCGCCCAGCAGGCGGCCGTCGACGATGTGCGGGCGGGCGCCGTGTGCCGGGACCTTGACGCAATGGCGCGGGAGATGGTCGAGTCGAGCTTCGGGACCGGCTTTGAGCACGGCCTCGGTCACGGTGTGGGCCTGGAGGTTCACGAGGGGCCGCGGTTGGCGGCCACCGCGGAGGGGTCGCTCGAGCCGGGCAATGTCGTGACGGTGGAGCCGGGCGTGTACGTGCCGGGGGAGTTCGGGATCCGCATCGAGGACCTGGTGGCGGTGACCGGCGACGGCCGAGATGTCCTGACAGGGTTCCCGAAGGAGCTCGTCACCGTCGACGGCTGATGGCGCTCGCCGCCGTCGCCGCCTTTCTGGGTGCCTTCGTCCAGTCCACGACGGGCTTCGGCTTCGCGCTGGTGCTCAGCCCGGCGCTGTTCGCCGTAATGGAGCCTGTCGAGGCGGTCATGGCCCTGATCGTGCTCGGGCTGGCGCTGAGCTTGCTGGTGCTGTTCGAGCGCGGCCGCCCCGAGCACGTGGACTGGCGCGCGCTGGTGCCGATCCTGCTGGCCTCGCTGCCGGGGCTCGCCGTGGGCGCCGTCGCGTTGACGCAGCTCTCCAAGGAGGTGCTCCAGGTGGCTGTGGGGGTGGCGG
>JACCSF010000175.1 GCA_013813135.1 Thermoleophilaceae bacterium
GGGGCGCCGCCGAGCAGCACGGGAGAGGAGGTCACACCCAGGATGTCGCAAGAGGGGTTGTCGACCTGACCGAGGAAGGTGCGCCAGCTCTGCGCGCCCGACGCCTCGTCGAGGGCGTACTCGTAGCCGTCCCAGGAGCCGATGTAGACCTGGCCGTTGCCGACCGCGGGGGTCGCGGCGATGGTGTCGCCCGTGGCCTTGCTCCACTGGACCCGGAGGGGCCGTAGCGGCTCGGCGGATCGCACCCGGCCATACCGACTGCCACCAGTCCCCCGCATAGGGCCGTAAGGATCCAGCGCAGCTCAGGCCTCGTCGACATCGCCTCCCGAGGGCGACGTTATCCGGGCGAGAGGAGGCGAGTCAAGCCTCAACCAGCGAGGACGAGCTTCCGCGCGAACTCCGCCGGCAAACCTGACCGCTCGACTGCGCTTGCCACCGCCGCGGCGTCGTACTCCACGCGCTCGATCTCCGCCACCACGCCGTCGCCCTCCGCGCGCAGCATCGCGAAGCCCGCCCGCGGATCGCCGTCCTTGGGCTTGCCCACCGACCCGCAGTTCACGAACAGCACGCCGGCGTATTCGGCGACCCAGGGCTCGTGGGTATGGCCGAAGACGAGCACGTCGCAATCGGCTCCGGCCGCGATGCGCTCGAACGTGCGCGCCGGCTTGTCGGCGAACAGGTACTCGTTGACCTTGCGCGGCGACCCGTGCACGAGCCGCACGCGCCGCCCGCCGAGCTCGAAGCGCAGGTCGAAGGGCAGCCCGTGCATGAAGTCCTTGGAGCGCCGGTCGGTGTGCTCGAGCGTCCAGTCGACCGACAGCTGGCCGAGCTCGCGGTCGTGCTGATCTCGATACGCGCAGCCGCAGTCCTCGAGGTCGCGCCCGATGGCGTAGTCGTAGTTGCCGTAGATCGTGGGGATGCCACGTTCCTCGACCAGCCGGCAGACCTCGTTCGGGTACGGGCCGTAGCCGACCAGATCGCCGCCGCAGTAGACCGCGTCCACGCCGATCTCCTCGATGGCGCTCAGGGAAGCCTCGAGCGCCGGCAGGTTGCCGTGGACGTCGGTGATCACGGCCACCGCGCCGTCAGGCATGGCCGCCTCCTCGCACGAGCTGATAGGAAAACGCCCCTATCGCCGCGCCCGTGAGCTGGGCGGCGATGTAGGCGGCGGCGTCCTTGCCCGGGAAATGGCGGGTGAGCGTGAAGGCGATCGTCACGGCGGGGTTGATGTGAGCCCCGGAGAGGTGACCGGTGGCGTAGACCATCGCCATGATGACCAGCCCGAACACGAGGCTGATGCCCACCGCGCCAAGCCTCCCGTCGTACTGGGCGTCGGTCACGACCGCGCCGCAGCCCGCGAAGACCAGGGCAAAGGCGGCGAGGCCCCTCCGCGCCCGCGTGCCGGGCAAGGTCGGGACGGGCGGGGAGCGACTGCCGGTTCTCTGAGGCGGGATCGCGCTCCGACCGCTCCAGGATCTCTGCGACCTTGACGGACACGCTGGCCTAGAGGGTTGCGGCCGGATCGCATCGCTCGGCGGCCAGGCACTGACGGGTTCGCCGGTGCGCGATCGTCATCACGAAGGATCGGACCGGGGCCTCCTGGTAGTCGGCCAGGATCGCGTCGGCGCAGGAGCGGATGTCGGCATCGGAGCGCAGGTCCCCGAACTCGCGCGCGAGATCGGGGAGAAGACGCGCGAGACGCACCTGGTGCGACGTGCGGTCCGAGCGGATCTCGGGCAGGCGATTCTCGATGAGCGCCTGGACGCGGTTCTCGACCTCGTCGCGGATGTCCCGCACGGTCTCGATCGGCTTGTGTGCCGGGTCGGGAATGTCCCAATCCTCTACACGCGTGGGCACGTAGGGGCAGGCGTCGCCGCAGCCCATCGTCACGGCCCAGTCGGCGTGCAGCTGCATCTCGACCGTGAGCTTCCTCGGACGCCGACCTGCAAGGTCGATCCCGATCTCACGCATCGCTTCCACGACGTTCGGCCAGAGCTGCGTTGCGGGCGTCGAACCAGCGGACTCCGGCCGAACATCGTCCGGCGCATGTCGCTCGAACAGGGCCTGGGCCATCTGCGATCGCCCGGCGTTGTGGTTACAGACGAACAGGACGTACTTCAACTGACTCCCTCCTTGTCTGCTGCTGCGAGAGCCATCGTATCCATTGACATCCATCACTTCAATCGATATACATAGATAGATGGCCGTCGATTTGGAGCTCGCCCCCAAGCAGAAGCGCCCCGCCGGCGAGCCGTGCTGCGAGCCGGTCGTCTACCCCGACATCCAGCGCCAGCAGGCCGAGCGCATGGCGGCGGTCGCCAAGGCGCTCGGCGAACCGATCCGCCTGCAGCTCGTGGACGTGCTGCGCAAGCACGCCGGCAAGGTCTGCGTCTGCGAGCTGGTGCCGCTATTCGACCTGTCCCAGCCCACGGTCTCGCATCACCTGAAGGTGCTGCGAGACGCCGGGATCGTCGACTCCGAGCGGCGCGGCCTGTGGGCCTTCTACTACGTGATCCCCGAAACCTTGAAGGAGCTATCCGCATGGCTGAAATGACCGACACCGACATCCGCGAGCGCGTGCGCGACCGCTATGCGGCGGCCGCCAAGTCCGCTTCGGGCTGCTGCGGCACGGAGACATTCGGCGCCACGCTCTACGACGAGGCGGCGCGCGAGGAGGTGCCGACGGCCGCCGTCGAGGCGTCGCTCGGCTGCGGCGTACCGACCGCGGTGGCCGACCTGCACGAGGGCGAGACCGTGCTCGACCTCGGCTCTGGTGCCGGCGCCGACGTGCTGATATCGGCGGGTCGCGTCGGCCCGAGCGGGAAGGCGATCGGCCTCGACATGACCGACGAGATGCTCGACCGGGCCCGCGCGAACGCGGCCGAGGCCGGCTTCCACAACGTGGACTTCGTCAAGGGCTACATCGAGGACATCCCGCTTCCCGGTGCCTCGGTCGACGTGGTCATCTCCAATTGCGTGATCAACCTGTCCGCCGACAAGCGCAAGGTCCTGCGCGAGACGGCACGGGTGCTGCGCCCGGGCGGCCGCTTCGCCGTCTCGGACGTGATCGCCGATCCGGACATGGACGAGGCCACGCGCGCGGACATGCGGCAGTGGACGGGATGCATCGCCGGGGCGCTGACGCGGGTGGAGTTCGAGCAAGAGCTCGCCGAGGCAGGGCTGGTCGACATCGAGGTCCACGAGACTCACCGCGTGCACGAGCACGCGAGCTCGGCGATCGTTCGGGCGCGCAGGCCCCAGTGACCCTGCACGCGCCGCAGCAGCTGTACGAGGACTGGGAGCGGGCGCACTGGGCGGCGCAGGACGTCGACCTGAGCCGCGATCGGGCCGACTGGGCGGCCATGGAGGAGGGCGAGCGCAACCTCCTGTACTGGGTGCTCAGCTCGCTGATGGTCGCCGAGGAGCGCATCTCCACCCAGTTCTGTGGCCTGGTGCTGGCCCAGGACTCCGAGGAGGAGGAGGGGAGCTTCCTCTCCACCCAGCTCGTCGATGAGGTGCGCCACATGCAGTTCTACGCGCGCTTCCAGAACGAGGTGATCGCGGATCGGGCAACGATCGCCGCCCGCGCGGTCACCTTCGCTGGGACCGCGCCGGTTCTCTTCCACCTGCCCGCGAGCGTCCACTACGACGCCGAGCGTCACGTCTGGGCTCGGCCCGATGAGGACGGCTTCGTCACCGTGGGCGTGGCCGCGCCGTTGCGCGAGGTGCTCTGGCACGCCCCCGAGGTCGAGTTCTGGGCGGTCGACCGCGTGGAGGTCGGCAGTCCGATCGCGACCGCGCAGGCCCGCCACGGTCGCCGGATCGCGATCGCCTCGCCGGTGGCGGGCACGCTCGTGGCGGTCAACGAGCTGCTCGAGGTGGCGCCGCACGCGCCGGTCTTCCAGCCCTACATCCGCGGCTGGGTGGCGCGCGTGTATGCCGACAACTGGGAGCGCGACTCGGTCGGCCTGCTGACGGGATCCTCAGGCGCGGCCGAGTACCGCGAGCGACTGGCGCGCACCCTCGCGCTCAGCCGGCCGGACGCGTTCGCGGGCGTGCTGCTCTAGTAGTTGCCGGAGATCAGGTCCCAGGCGCGGCGCAGCTTGCGCTCGAGCTCGCTCTCTGTCACGTCGTCCGGGGTGGCCGACATGGTCGCCGGGTTGGGGCCCGGCTGGTGCAGTTGCTCCGCCGCCTCGACGTCGAGCGCGAGCACAACGCCGCGCTCGTGGATCTCATCCACCTCCGCCGCGTCCACGAAGCGGTGCCCGCCCGGGAGCGGGCTGGCGTCGAAGACGACGCCGTCGAAGATGTCCTTCTCCGGGTCGGCGAGCACATGCTCCACCTCGCCGAGCAGCTGCCCGTCGCTTGAGTAGACCGCCACGCCGGCGGAGAGCGTCAGGTACGAGGCGGGGGCGCCGAGGTCCATCGACCGCACCGTACCCGAGTCACCCCTAGCCGGCGTCCTCCTGATAGCCGCATTGGCTGTCTGCCGGCGGCAGATGCAGGCGGTGTCGCCGCGTCTTGGCGCCGACTACGTCGATGGAGCGCAGTCCCGTGCGCGCGGGGATCTCGGCGAGGAAGGCCCGCCCGGGGAGGCCCACCGGAGCCAGCGAAGCGGTCTTGACCGCCGCGGTTCCCCGGGTCGTGCGGACCCGGACGCCTCGCACGCCTGGGGCGAGCCGGCCGTAGACGAGCGTTCGCTTTGGCCGGCATGTCACACGTGTGGGCTGGGAGTCGGCGAATGGCAGGAGGCGCTCGAGAAGGGAGACGACGACGTGCAGCCGGTCGCGGACTTCGACGGCTGACCGCCTTTCACAGGTAGCCTCTGAATCGATGCCAACCTCTCTCGTAACCGGCGGCGCCGGCTTCCTCGGGTCGCACCTCTGCGACTACCTGCTCGGTCGCGGTCACCGCGTGATCTGCGTGGACAACCTCGAGACCGGATCGCTCGAGAACGTCAGGCACCTCAAGAACGGGGCAGACTTCCGGGTCGAGCTGTTCGACATCACGGACCACTACGAGGTGAACGAACCGGTCGACTTCGTCTACCACATGGCCTCGCCGGCCAGCCCGATCGACTACGCGCGCCTGCCGCTGCACACGCTCAAGGTGGGCGCGTACGGCACTCACAACACGCTCGGGCTGGCGAAGAGCCATTGCGCCCGCTTCCTGCTCGCCTCGACCAGCGAGGTGTACGGCGACCCGCTCGTGCACCCGCAGCCCGAGTCCTACTGGGGCAACGTGAATCCGATCGGCCCGCGCGGCGTCTACGACGAGGCCAAGCGCTACGCCGAGGCGCTCACGATGGCGTACCTGCGCCAGCAGGGCGTGGATACGTGCATCGCCCGCATCTTCAACACCAGCGGGCCGCGCATGCGGCCGCACGACGGGCGCGCGATCCCCACTTTCCTGCGCCAGGCGATGACCGACAAGCCGCTGACGGTGTTCGGCGACGGGAGCCAGACGCGCAGCTTCTGCTACGTCGACGATCTGATCCGAGGCCTCGTCCTGCTGGCCGAGGCCGAAGACGTCCACGAGCCCGTCAACCTCGGCAACCCCAACGAGATGAGCCTCGTCGAGCTCGCCAAACTGATCATCGACCTGACCGAGTCGCGTTCGGAGATCGTCTTCGAGGCGCTTCCGATCGACGATCCCCAGGTGCGCCAGCCGGACATTACGCGCGCGAGGCAGCTGCTCGACTGGGAGCCGCAGGTCGACATTCGCGATGGTCTGCGGCAGACCATCGACCACTACGCGAAGGTGATCGGCACCCCCGCATCGCGATGAGCGGCGCCGAGGCGAAGAACCTCGAAGCGATCTCGCTGGCGATCGACCAGCACAACGAAGGCTGCGAATGGCCCGCCGTGGCGGTGGAGATGAACCCGTTCGAGATCGAGCGGCTGGGCTGGGACTCGATCCGCGGCCTGCCGATCAGGGGAAACGCCGAGCTGGGCACGGGACGCTTCCGCGTGGTCTGCGCGCGCGAGGAGGGCGAGCCCGGCGAAGAGGTGGAGGCGGTGGCCGAGCAGACCGTGCCCGCGGAGCCGGTCAGCGTCCCTTAGTTCATCGCGTCGGCAGTAGCCGCGACCAAGAGCCCCGTTTGCCCAACCCGGTTACCGGTGCTCTACTGGATCGGGTCCGGACTTACGCAACGTACGGTGGGCGTCTCTAGTCTCTGAGACGCGCCCGCGTGAAAGGCCTTTGCATCTTCGCTTCGCGCCTCGGCTTGTTCAGCGTCGTCTCTTTGCTTCTGTCTGCGCTTTCCAGCGCCGTGCTGGCCGATGCCGAGCCCGCGCCGCCGGCCGCGCCGGCCGAGCATCTGCTGCTGGTGCCGGATACGTCCGACGGCGCTGTCGCGCTGGCCGGAGCGGACTCCCGCTTGGTGGCCCGCTACGAGTCCTTTTCGCTGGTCGAGGCGGCGGGGGAGGATTACCAGCGGCTGCGGGCAGCCGGTGCGGAGCGCCGCGACGACATGCGCGAGGTGACCACCGCGGCCGGCGCGATCGACCCCGCGGCCGAGCGCGCCTCGCTCGCCGGCAAGCAGGCGCCCGACCGCGACGAGGCGCTGGCGCTGGTGCAGTTCGTCGGTCCGCCGAAGGACGCGTGGGTGCAGCGCCTGCGCGCCACCGGCGCCCGCATCGTGACCTATCAGGCCGAGAACGCGTACGTCGTTCACGCGGGCGGGGACGCCGTCGAGCGGCTCGCCGGACTGGTCGGCACCGACACCGCGGTCCGAGCCGTGATCCCCGTAACCGCCGCGGACAAGCTGGAGGGGGAGGCGAGCGCCCCGGCC
>JACCSF010000195.1 GCA_013813135.1 Thermoleophilaceae bacterium
TAGCGTCCCTCCAGGTCGCGCCCGCGGCGCGGGCGTACCCCGCCGTGGTGGGCGACCCAGCGCGTGCCCTTCTTGCGGTAGGTGCCCGCCTCGAGGGCGGCATCGTTTATGAACTCGCCGCGCTGCAGCGCGGCCCAGAACGGCTGAACGATCTCAGGAACCATCCGGTCAGTGAACGCGGGCATCGGCAACACTCCAATCGTCGGGTGTTGCAATCACCGCAAGAACCCAAGGATGGTTGAGTAGTTGAAGGTGGCCAGGATCGCGATGGGGATCAGGAGGTCAGCAGGACCAGCACGAGATGTAGACGGACCCCCAACCCGGTGATTGGAACTCCTCGCGCAGGCCCTCACCGTCGATCCCGAGCGGGATGCCGCGGCCCACAGCATCCGCGAAAGGGCGTACGGGAGCGGTGTGAGCACAGCGACCCAAGTGATCCAGGTGATCCAGGTCATCCAGCGCGCCTCGGTGCCGGATGCCGTCCTGGCTGTATCAAGGGTGGTGGTCGATGCGTTCATGCCGATGCCTTTTCGTGTGCCATCACGTAGTGGGTCGAACTGGTGCAGCGGAAAGCCCGCGCGGGCTGTGGCGTGAGGGCTACGACGGGCAGGCGCCGTGTCGTCTGGCGTTGGTAGTGCTCGACTGGGGAGACGGCCCCGAAGCGCCGCCAGAGTCGGTCGCGGCGGGAGCCCTCGATGACGGTTGGGGTGACCGGGCGGCGGAGGCCCTCGACAATCGCGACCCCCTCGCCGGCCGCTCGGAGGTTCAGCCACCAGGCGGGCGTTTGGTCGGCGCCGGCGTTGGCGGGCACGACGACGAGGTCGTCGCCGTCGGCGAGGTAGACAAGCGGTGCGGCGTACGGGCGGCCGCTGCGCCGCCCGATGGTCTCGAGCAGCAGGACCGGGGCGCCGAACCAGCGCGCGGCCAGGTATCCGCGCGTGCCGCGAACCAGCGCGGCATGCGCCACGGTCAGCTGGCGAGTCGCGCGTGGGTGTCGTCGCGCGAGGCGGCTCAGCGGGACCGGCGCCCCGGGCAGATCGCGGGTCCTTGGCAAGGTCGCGCCGGGCGGCACGCAGCCTCTCGGCGCGGACGTCTCAACGGCCACCGGCCACCGCCTGCTCGCGATCGGTCCGGCGCTCTGGTTCGGCCTGTCGCGAGATGGGCTCGGCGTGCGTGCCGGGCAGCTGGGTGTGGGGGCCCTGGCCGGTGATCAGCCGCGCGCCTCGCCCGCGGGTCAGGAAGCTCGCGCTCCAGCGGATGAACACCAGCAGCCGGTTCTGGAGGCCAACCAGGTAGAAGAGGTGGACGAAGAGGTACGCGAGCCAGGCGAGGGTCCCGCTGAGCCGCAGGCCCTTGAGGTCGACCACTGCCTTGAGCCGGCCGATCGTGGCGACGTTGCCCTTGTCGATGTAGCGAAACGGCGGGCGCACGCTGCCCTTCAGCCGTGCCCGGATGGCCTTGGCCGCATAGCGGCCTTCCTGCATGGCGGTGGGCGCCACTCCGGGAAGCGGCTGCGGGTGTCCCTGGGCGTCGTGGACCTGAACCATGTCTCCCAGCGCGAACACCTCGGGGTGAGCGGGCAGCGTCAGGTCGGGACCGACCGCGACCCTGCCGGCGCGGTCGACGCTCGCGTCGGTGACCTCGCCGAGCATGCCGGCCAGGCTCGAGGCGCGCACCCCGGCGGCCCAGATGGCCGTGCGCGCGGGAATCCGCTCGACCCCGCCCTCGGGCGCTTGAACGGTCACCGACCGCGAGTCGAGATCGACGACGGCGCGGTCGAAGACCGGCGTGACGCCGAGGCGCTCGAGGGCGCGGGCCGCGCGCGCTGAGAGCCGCTCCGGGAAGCCGGTGAGGACGCGGTCGGCGGCCTCCACGAGCAGGATCGTCGCCCCGCTCGGATCGATGTTCCGAAAGTCGCGGCGCAGCGTCTCGTGCGCAATCTCCGCGATCTGGCCCGCCATCTCGACGCCAGTCGGACCGCTGCCGACCACCACGAACGTCAACCAGGCTCGCCGGCGGTCGGGATCGGGCTCGACCTCTGCCGCCTCGAATGCGGTCAGGATCCGTGCGCGGATCTCGGTCGCGTCCTCCAGCGTCTTCAGACCGGGCGCCAGCGTCTCCCACTCGTCGTGGCCGAAGTAGGCATGGCGGGCGCCGGCCGCCACCACGAGCGTGTCGTAGTCGATCCCGGCGTCCCCGTCCTCGTTGGCGGACCGGCCAAGCAGCACGCGCCGACCTCGAGATCGAATCCGGACACCTCGCCGAGCACGACCCGGGCGTTTCGCTGGCGCTTGAGGATCCCGCGCAGCGGCGAGGCGATCTCCCCGGGCGACAGCGCACCCGTGGCCACCTGGTAGAGCAGCGGCTGGAAGAGGTGAAAGTTCCGGCGATCCACCAAGGTCACCTCGACCGGCGCGCGGCGCAGACCCCGCACCGCCTGCAGACCGCCGAAGCCTCCGCCGATGACGACCACGCGATGAGGACGATCTGATGGGTTCATGACGCTCTCCTCTTCGTTGCCATACATAGCTGTATGGAGTACCATACACGACTGTATGGCCGATGGCGACCCCGGAACAAGGAAACACCTCTTGCCTACGGACTACCGGGCGAGCCCGACACGAGGTCTCGCTGCGTGAGTCCCGTCGAGGCACGGCGCACGGCCGCCAGCGTCTTGGTGATCGGCACCGGGGCGGCGGGCCTGCGGGCGGCGATCGAGGTGGCCGAGCAGGGCGTGCAGGTGCTGTGCGTGGGCAAACGCCGGCGCGATGACGCGCACAGCGTGCTGGCTGCCGGGGGTATCAACGCCGCGCTGGGGACGATGGATTCGGAGGACAGCTGGCAGACCCACGCCGCCGACACGCTGACCGAGGCCTACGGGCTCGCCGACCCGCGCACCGTCGAGCTGCTCTGCCGCGAGGCGCCGGCCGCGATCGAGGACCTGGTGCGCTACGGCGCGCAGTTGGCCCGCGAGGAGGACGGGCGGCTCACGCAGCGCTTCTTCGGCGCCCACCGTTGGCGTCGCACCTGCTTCGCGGGCGACTACACCGGCCGCGAGATGCAACGGGCGCTCGTCGGCCGCGCGGCCACGCTCGGGGTGGAGATTCGCGATGACGTCTACGTCACTCGCCTGCTCGTCCACGACGGGCGGGTGTTTGGTGCCTACGGCTTCGATGTCGAGGACGGCAGCCGCTGGGTGATCCTGGCCGACGCGGTCGTCCTCGCCGCCGGCGGCCACACTCGCATCTGGCGCCGCTCGACCTCCCGCCGCGACGAGAACACCGGCGACGCCACGCGCCTGGCGGTCGAGGCCGGCTGCCGGTTGCGCGACATGGAGCTCGTCCAGTTCCACCCGACCGGGATGGTGTTCCCGGAGCAGTCGGCGGGGATGCTGGTGACCGAGGCGGTGCGGGGCGAGGGCGGAGTCCTGCGCAACGCGGCCGGCGAGCGCTTCATGGCGCGCTACGACCCCGAGCGGCTGGAGCTCTCGACGCGTGACCGCGTGGCCCTCGCCGGCTACACCGAGATCGCCGAGGGCCGGGGAACCGAGCACGGCGGGGTGCTGCTCGACGTCTCGCATCTCGACCGCGATGTCGTTCTGAGCCGGCTGCCGCGCATGTACCGCCAGTTCGTCGACCTGGCCATGCTCGACATCACCAAGACGCCCATGGAGGTGGCCCCGACGGCGCACTACTCGATGGGCGGCGTCTGGGTCGACGCGGAGACGCATGCCACCGACGTCGAAGGGCTCTACGCGGTCGGGGAATGCGCGACCGGCGTGCACGGCGCCAACCGCCTCGGCGGCAACTCGCTGGCTGAGTGCATGGTCTTCGGCCGGATCGTCGGCGCCGAAGCCGCGCGCTGGTCGACGGGGCTCGATCTGCAGGCGCGAGACCGCGCGACGATCACCGCCGCGCGCGAGGAGGTCGACGAGCTGCTCTCCCGCCGTGGCGAGCAGCTCGCGCGCCCACTCCAGCGTGCGGTGCGCGACCTGATGTCCGAATGCTGCGGGGTGGTGCGCTCCGAGGGCAGGCTGCGCGAGGGTTTGAAACGCCTCGACCAGGTTTCAGATCGAGCTCAGGCGGTAGACGTCCGGCCCGACATCGCCGGCTACGACGATCTCGTCCACGCGTTCGACCTGCACGGCACGCTGGTCGCCGGCCTGGCCACTCTCCAGTGCGCGCTGGAGCGGCGCGAGACGCGCGGCGCGCACAACCGATCCGATTTTCCCGACCAGAACCCGGAGCTGCGCGCCAACCTCGTGTGGACACCGGGCGGCGCCGTCGCGCGAGAGCCGATCCCGGACCCGTCGGCCGAGATTGCGGCGCTGGCAAGCGGGCCAGAAGCGGTCGACCTGGAAGGCCGCCTGCTCGAGTAACGGGAACGGCGCTTTGGCGTCGCCGTTCGCCGCCGACACGGTGCTCACCGTGTCTCCCCTTCGGTGCGCCGCGCGACCTCTCGGAGCAGGTCACGGCGAATGAGACCCGAGCCCGCGCGGATCGCCAGCCAGCCAACCGGAATGCCCGCGGCCCACAGGACGCGCGACAGGCTGTAGGGAATCGGCGCGACGACCGCGACCCAGCTGACCCAGAAGATCCAGTCGCGCTTGGCCAGGTGCGCGGCCTCGCCGCTCATCGGCATGAGCGGCTCGCAGCGGGCGCATGCTCGGGAACGCCGAGCGCTCGAAGACGCGCTTCGAACGCGAGAATCCGCTCGGTGTCCTCGAAGAAGTCCTCCTGCTCGACGATGCGCCCGAACCGGGTGCGCACGAGCAGCAGCGTCCGGTTGCGGTAGAGCAACTCGCCGTCTGGACCGTAAGCGTGGTCGTCGAAACGGACGATCATCGTCAGCCGCCACGGCGGTCCCTGCACGAACAGCTCGGTGATCTCACCTTGCAGCCCGGCGCCGACGAAGTTGCGCAGGAACCGCTCGATCGCCGGCCGCCCGCGATGCTCTCCCGCCCAGCGGTGCTCGCCCTCGTTGAAGCGCAGCACCGCATTCTCGGCGTATCCCGACAGCAACGGCAGGTGGTCCCCTGCGTTGAGGGCGCGAACGTCTCGCCTGAGCTTGATGAGCAGCGCCCGGTGCAGCAGCGGTCGCGCGCACAGCGCAGCGGCCACTCCGAGAGCCAGCGTCGCGATAGGGGCGCTCATTCCGGCGCCTGCTGGTCGCCGAGCTGGGTGCGCGTGGCTTGGGACCACTGCGGCCACGTCGCACCGTTCCGGAGCAGGTCGTAGACGACGTGGGCTCGAGCGGGCGTCGCAGCGATGCGGTCGACGGTCTGAGATGCCATCACGTCGGTCATTTCGCAGCTCGCACCTCCGTTGCCATACATAGCTGTATGGAGTACCCTCGAGGGTGGCCCGGCCGCTTCATCGCGGAGCCGGGCGGTCGCGCCAGGCGCGTTCCCATCTGCGGGTGAGTGCCGGGTATACGACCAGGTAGCGGAACGGCTTGATCGCGGCCATGTATACGCGTCCGAACAGGCCGTTGGGTTTGACTAGGGCCGCCATGCGCAGTTCGTATTCGCCGCCCTCGGTCGGGACCCAGCCCAGGTGCAGGATGTCATGGACGGTCTTGTTGGCCAGTTCCTGGGCGCATTCGGTGTGCAGTTCGTATACGGGCGTGAACGGGATGTTGGGATCATTCCTGCCGGCCGGGGCTTGGCGCAGGTCGGTCGGCAGGCGTTCGCGCAGTGATCTGACCCGCCCGCCGACGCTCTGCTGGGGATCGTCCCAGCCGAACATGGCGCCGAGCTTCCAGCGGACCGCGAACAGGAACCGGACCGGCAGGGGTTGGTACTCGGGTGCGTTGGTGGCGACCAGCGCGTCGAGCATGGCGGGGAAGTCGTCCGGCCCGGCGCCGGGGGTGCGGAATGCCCACACGTCCTCGACCCGGAAGTCGGGCGCGATCTCGTGGATCCGCCACGGCTGTTCGGTGTGCGCTGTCACAGGGATTCTCATGGCTGCTGCCGCCTTTCCTACCGCGATAGAATGAAGTGGACCTGGCGAGGCTTGACCTCTAGATCGCTCAACCCGTCGGGCGTCGCACCCAGCTCGCGGGCAGCGTCAGCCGCCGCGCGGAAGGCCTCCTCGGACTCGAACGCCCCTGTGGTGACGACAGCGTCGCCGCCCTCCGGCTCGTCGTTCCGCGGGCGCTCGAGCTCGAACGCATCGATCGGGGAGCACTGCGGCCACGCCGCACCGTTCCGGAGCAGGTCGTAGACGACGTGGGCTCGAGCGGGCGTCGTAGCCATGCGCTCGACGGTCTGAGATGCCATCACGTCGGTCATTTCGCAGCTCGCACGTCCAACCGCCTAACCGGAGAGCTGCGCTTGAAGCCCGGCGAAGTCGAGCCAGGCGCTCTCCCGGCGGATCAGCCCGTCGCCGAAATCGAAGACGTGGAGCAGTCGGACGCTGACCTGCCGTCCGCGTCCCTCAAAGCCGAACGGCCGGCCCCGGGCGGTGGCATGCAGGATCGACTCGTCCACGACGTGGTCGTCCCCATACCAGCGGCGCACGCACTCGAAGCGGTCGATCCGCAGGTCTGCGAGCAGATCGCGATAGAACGCTCCGATGTGTGAGGAGCCGCGGACCGCGCCACCGACGCGACCGGCGACATCGTGCTCCGCGTCGTCGACGAAGCCGGCGACGATCGCCTCGATGTCAGCGGCTTCCTCTGCCCGATAGTGCGCATCGACCAACGCGTTCATCTGGTCGCGAGTCATGCGATCACGCTTCCGCCTCGACGGGCCGAGCGGGATGAGACGGGCCGGCGGATGGCGCGCGGCTCGTGTTGGCGTCGGGCCCGACGCC
>JACCSF010000208.1 GCA_013813135.1 Thermoleophilaceae bacterium
GTCGTAGGCCTCGGGGTCGTCGAGCAGGTTGGCGCAGGCCAGCGCGAAGCCCTCCGCGTCCCCCGGCGCGACCGCCCGCCCGAGCCCGCGGCGGTCCACCAGATCGCCGATCGCGTCGCCGCTCGACACCACCGAGGGCAGGCCGGCCCAGAAATGGTCGAGCATCCGCGTGCGGAACGAGAAGCGCGCCTCCAGATGCTCGTGGTGGGCGCACACGCCGATGTCTGACTCGAGCAGGTAGGCCTGGCGCTCCTCGTACGGCACCCAGCCGCGGTTGAAGTGCACGCACTCGCCCTCCAGCCCGCGCTCGGCGGCGAACGCGATCGCCTCGTCGGCGCTGGTGGGCACGTCCGCCCCCTTGAGCCGCGGCCGGCCCGTGCCAAGGAACATCAGGTGCACCCGCCGGCCGCCGGCGCGCAGCCGCTGGACCGCCCGGATCGGGGTGATGGCGTCCAGCCAGCGCCACACTCCACCCGCCCACAGCAGTACGCGGTCGTCCTCGCCGATGCCCGGCCAGACGCCCTTGAGTACCGGCGCCGAGCGAGCCGGCGGCCGGTCGGGCAGCCCGAACGGGACCACGTCCACGTAGCTGCGGAAGGTCGGGTCGGCGCGATAGCGCTCCACGTCGATCAGGCCGGCCAGGCCCATGCCGCCCAGCCAGAGGTCGCGCTGCTTCTCGCTCGCGCAGATCACCAGATCGGCGACCGCGCACTGGCCCAGCATCGACCTCCAGGCGCGGCGCGGCGAGCTGCTCGGGCCGTCGCCGGCGGCCTCCAGCACCTCGATCATCTGGGGGTTGTAGAGGTCGGCGACGAAGCGCACGGGCATGCGCGCGACGTAGCGCAGCAGCTGCGGGGGCAGGCGCTGAGCCACGACCACGTCGTGGCGCTTGATCGCCTCGAGCAGCCGGTCGAAGTCGGCCAGCTGCGCGTCGAGCAGCTCGATCGGGGCGTCCCCGGCGTCGCTGGGGCCTGGCGCGGCCACCGTCACGTCGCAGTGCGCGGCGACCGCTCGCGCCAGCTCGAGCACGCGAATCGCGGGGCCCGCCATCGACGGCCCGAGCGGCTCCGCGGAGATGAACAGGACGCGCGTCACCGGGCGGGCGCGCGGGCGCGCAGCCTGAAGAAGTACTGCGGCTTGGCGCGGCCGAAGCGGTCGAGCCAGCGGTAGAGCGGACGCAGCGGCCGGGGCAGCACCAAGCCGGCGAGGTTACGGTCGATCGGAGCCACCTGCTCCACTTCGCAGCTGCCGAAGACCTCGTCGAGCAGCGCCGCGAGCGACGCCTGGGTGAAGAACTGGCGATGGTCCACGTCCAGCATGTGGCTGAACTCGATCGGCACCCTGCCGAAGCTCTGGGTGCAGTTCGGCGTCGTGACCAGGACGCCTGCGCGCGCGACCCTGTGCGCCTCACCGAGCAGGCGAACGGGATCCTCCAGGTGCTCGATCACCTCGAGCAGGATGGCGGTGTCCACGCTGCCGTCCGGCAGCGGCAGCCGCTCTCCGTCGTAGAGCTCGGCGGGTACGCCCAGCTCCCGGGCACGCTCCACGTACTCGGGCACCACGTCGAAGGCGCGCACGTCGAACCCGCGCTCCGCGAGCACCTTGCTGTAGCCGCCCAGGCCGCAGCCGAGATCGAGCACGGTCTGCCCGGCGTGCTGCTGGACGAAGTCGACCAGGGCGTAGTCCACCTGCTCCATCGGGTCGGCGTCGCGGTACCACGCGCGGGTGTCGCGGGGGCCGCGCGGGAGCGCATACGTGTCCACGGCGACCACTATGGCGTAACGGCAGCGCGCCGGGTCCGGCACCACGGCACCGCGCAGCGGGATACGATCGCGCCAGGGTGCGGTGGCGAGAGCTCTTCCCGACGCGAGGCGCGCTGGCGATCGCACTGTTCGTGTGCGTCGTGGCTCCGGGCACGCTGGTGGCGCTCGAAATCGACGCCAACCCGAAGTTCTCCCCGATCGACGAGGCGGCTCACTTCGACTACGTCGAGCGGATCTCGAAGGGCGAGATCCCTCGCCAGGGCGAGCGCCTGACCCAGACCACGCTGCGCGAGCTCGCCTGCCGCAAGACCGCGCTGGAGGCGCTGCGGTCTCCGCCGTGCTCCACGCCGCAGCTCGAGTACGAGCAGTTCTCCGCGACCTGGCAGTACGAGGCCCAGCAGCCGCCGACCTACTACGCGCTCACCCTGCCGATGCGCTGGGCGGCGCAGAAGCTGCTCGGCATCGACAGCACGCTGGACGCCACGCGCGCCACCGGCATCGTCTGGCTGATCGCCGGCCTGCTGCTCCTGTGGGCGGCCGGGCGCGTCATGGCAATCGATCCGCTCCCGCTTGGGGCGGGCCTGCTGCTGATCGTGGTCGCCCCTGTCGTTCTGTACGGCACAGCCACGGTCACGAACGACGTGACGGCGATCCCAGCCGCCGGACTGGTGGCGCTCGTCGCCGGGCTCGCCTGGAGCCGCTTGGTCAGCTGGCCGCTCGAGCAGCCGAGGTCGAGGATCCTGCTGCGCGGACGTGACGCGAGCCGCGCGAAGATGCGGCCGTGGGAGCTGTCCGGGCTCTCCTTGAGCCGGTATTCCTCGCCCAGCGCGACGCGCTCGCCGTCCCCGAACCCCATCTTCTGGAGCCGGTAGGCGAGCACGTCGCTGGTCACGTCCCAGGCGTAGCGCAGCCCGTTCACGTGCGAGATCTCGTCCCCGTAGTAGGTCGGGATCGGCACTTCCAGGACACGCTTCTGGGCGTCGTGGAGCTGGATGATGATCTGGGTGTCGAAGTTGAAGCCGTCCGAGTTGCGCTCGAACGGGATCTGCCTGAGCGCCTGGACGCTGTAGGCGCGGTAGCCCGAGTGGAACTCGCTCAGGTCCGATCCGAGCGCCGCGTTCTCGAGCGTCGAGAGCACGCGGTTGCCGACGAACTTGTAGAGCGGCATCCCGCCCCTGCGGGCGGCGCCCTTGATCATCATGCGCGAGCCGAAGACCGCGTCGCACTCGCCGCGCTCCAGCGGCGCGACGATCTCGGGGAGGGACTCGGGGGCGTACTGCCCGTCGCCGTGCAGCAGCACCACGGTGTCGAGGCCGTGGTCGATCGCGTAGCGGTAGCCCGCCTTCTGGTTGCCGCCGTAGCCGAGGTTGCGCGGCTGGCGGATGACCGTGATCGGCAGGTCGGAGGTCTGGCTGTAGCCCAGCCCGACGAGGTAGGTGGAGTCCTGGCTTGCGTCGTCGCTGACGACCACCTCGGCGACCTTGGGGCGAAAGGCCGGCGGGATGCGGTCGAGCACGGTGGCGAGCGTGGACACCGCGTTGTACGCGACGACCAGGATGCCGATCTTCTTCCGTGGAGCCCCGCCGACCACGGCACCACTATGCCGGAGGCGCTCAGGTTCGGCGCAGGCCGGTCATCAACTCGCGGCTCGCGGGGCTGAGCAGCCACAGCAGACCGCCGTAGACCGCGGCCCCCAGCGCCACCAGCGCGGGCAGCGGCGCGGCGTCGAGCAGCCACAGCAGCCCGCCCATCGCGGCGGCGGCGAGCACGGCTGGAATCAGGGTGCGCGGCACCGGGAAGAAGCCGAAGTAGCGCCGCATCAGCGGGTAGGAGCCCAACAGGATCAGGAGCTCCGACGCGACGGTGACGATCGCCGCCACCACGATCCCGTAGCGCGGGATCAGCAGGAAGTTGAGGCCGACGTTGAAGGTCAGCGCCGACAGGTTCAGCCAGAGGGCGCTGGCCTGCCTGTCGCGCGCGATCAGCGCGTAGCCGAACACGCCGTTGACCCACGCCAGCGCGCCGGCGGCGAGCAGGATGCGCAGCGGCTCCGCGGCGCCCTGGAACTCCTCCCCACCCGCCAGCTCGATGATCTGCGGCGCCAGCACCAGGCCGCCCGCCACGAGCGGCGCCCCCAGCACCACGCACACCTCGGCGGATGCCTGGATCGTGCGCCGGGCGCGCGCCTCGTCGCGCGCCACCGCCTCCGACAGGATCGGGAACGTGGTGTTGAGGAAGACCGTGCCGACCACCAGCGCCAGCTCCAGCACGCGGTACGCCAGCGTGTAGAGCCCGACCTGGTCGTAGGGCTCGTAGAGCGAGATGATCAGCGTGTCCGCGCGGAAGTAGAGCGCGTTGATGGCCAGCGCCAGCCCCAGCGGCACCGCAGCCTTGAGCAGTGCCCGCCAGACGGCGAACTCGGCCCTGGGCCGCACGCGCGCCAGGCCGCGCGTGAGCGAGAAGGTGACCGCGAGCGTGGCCAGCGCACCGCCGGCCGCCGCCCCCAGCACCGCGTAGAAGCCGAGGTCGAGGCCCACGACCAGCAGCACCAGCCCGAGCGACACGGCGCGGCCGACGACGTCGCCCACCACGGCGCGCCCCATGCGCAGCCGCGACTGGAGGATCGCCACGAAGCTGGTGGTGAGCATGCCGAACAGCAGCGGCGCGCCGGCCAGCAGGATCGCCGTGCGCACCTCCGGCTCGTAGGGGAGCACCAGGCTGGTCGCCGCCGCCGCCGCGATCACCGCGATCGACAGCAGCAGGCGCAGGGCGAGCGTGTTGCCCACCAGCTCGTCGGTGCGCGACGGGTCCTTGCTGATCTCGCGGACCACGGTCGTGAACAGGCCGACGTCGGCGAGCACGCCGAACAGCTGCATGTACATCAGGGCGAGCGTGTACTTCCCGTAGTCGTCCGGGCCCAGGTAGCGGGTGAGCAGCGCGATCGAGACGACGCCGATCGCCAGCACGCCGCCCTTGCCGGCCAGCTGGACCGCCGTATTGGAGGCGACTCGCCGCCGTGCTGAGGACGTCACACGCCCTAGTCTCCCCGCTCGTGCTGACGCTGGCCGTCACATATGCCGGTGTGCTGGGCGGCGCCGAGCGCACCCTGCTCGATTTCACCCGCACCCTCCCCGGC
>JACCSF010000248.1 GCA_013813135.1 Thermoleophilaceae bacterium
GTCGATGGTTCGATCCCTACCCGGCCCACTCGGAACCTCCTGCAAACTCACACATTCCGCCGGGCGAGGGAACTGGAGCGTGCACCGAGTGTGCACGGAGGCGGGCTCGACTTGCGGTGGCGAGCACTCGGCCGCCGCTACCGTCGCGGCGGCCGCTCAGCCTCGCGCCCGGATTGCCTCCTCGTACACCGCCACGAACCGCTCCGTCAGGAAGCTCCACGCGTATCCCGCCCTGATCTGGGAGTAGGCGTTATTGGAGCGCGCGCGGCGTGTCTCTGTGTCGTTGACCGCCTCGACGATCGAGCCGGCGAGCGAGTCCTCGTCGTCGGCCTCCACGATCCAGCCGTTCGGCGCGCCCGGCTCGGTGTTGACGAACGACAGCGGGCCGCCGGTGTTCGTGGCGATCACGGGAAGGCCGGCGGCCATCGCCTCCAGGAAGACCTGTCCGAACGGCTCGTTGTGGGACGGCGCGACCATCACCTCCGCGCACGGGAGCCCGCGCGCGAGGTCGGTGTGGCCGTGCCATCCGGCGAAGAAAACATCCTCGACACCCAGTCGGCGCGCCAGGGTGTGGGGGTGCTCCCCCTCCCACTCGCCAGGGAAGCCCCCCCAGATCACGAGCGGCGCCCGGCGCTCAAAACGCGGGCGCGCCCGCGCGTATGCGCGCACGAGCAGCGGCACGCGCTTGAAGTCCAGAAAACGCCCGACGAAGAGCAGCACCGGGCTCGGCTCCCCGCTCTCGTGGTCCGTGAAAGCCTCGAGCTCAGCCTCGGTAGCCCGGACGCTGCCGGGCTCGCCCGACTCGGCCCATCCGCGCGCGTCGGTCACCAGCCACTCGCGCCAGCGGGCGAGGCGCTCGGCGGCCTCGATCGGTCGGCGGTCAAACAGCTCGGTATCGACCCCGTTCGGAATCCATGTCACCTGCTCGCCCTTGATGTCCAGGAGTCGCGCGGCCTCCTCGCCCTCGTGTGGCGAGATCACGATGAAGCGGTCGCTGCGGCCCGCGGCGGCGCGCAGCCGCTTGAGCCAGTGCGCTGCGTAACGCCACTGCTCCCAGCGGGTCTCCCCGGCCAGCTCGCGCTCGGTCTCCGGCAGCTCGGCGGGCGCGGGCGCCCGCCCGGCGGCGGCGCGGTCGGCCATGGCGGCAAGGTCGGTTCCGAGGCCCTCCGCCAGCCGCGTGAGCCGCTCGGCGCGGTCGATCATCTTCAGGTCGGTGCCGTGCAGATGGGTCACGAGCGGGGTGTCCGGGAACCGACCGGAGAAAGCCTCCTGGAGCGGCGTCAGATGGTGCAGGTGCAGGACCTCGGGCGCCGCGAGCCCCGAGCGCTCGATCAACTCCGCCCAGGCGGCGGTCAGGCCGTTCCCCAGCTCGGGGGATACGGCCGCGAACAGACGGTCCGGCACGTCGGGGCGGTCCTCGAAGCTCGGGTGCATTCCGAATGGCTCGGCGACAGGGTCGCGCCCCGCCTCGAAGGCGGCCACCGCGGGGCCGTAGTCGGCGGCGGTCACCTCCATGCCCGAGAAGAAGGTCTCCGCGTGCGTCCGTTCTCCGGACTCACCGAGCGAGCCGCACACCAGATTCGGGGACCAGCCGACGCCCTTCAGCGCCGCGGCGAGGTAGCGGATCACCTGCGCCGAGCCGCCGCGGGGGTAGAACAACAGCCCCATCGTGACCCGGCGGCTCATCGGCGGAGGACCTTATACTGGCGGCGTCTTGCGGAGTGCGCGCCGCCGACGGTTCGGCTTCAACGCTTACGCCATGTTCGCCCCGTCGCACCGCGGGAGTTCCGGGCCACCGCTCGTAGGCCTGCGCGGCTTCACCGCCACTTGGCGGACCTGGGAGCTTGTGCTGCCGGCACTCGAGCGCCATCGCGAGATGCTTGCCGGACGTTGCTCGGCCACGCGGGCGGGCCGCCCCTCGAATGTGAGGTCAGCGACGCCCATTCCGGATGCGGTCGAGCGCGCGATGGACGACGCGGGCTTCGAAACCGCGCACGTCGTCGGCAACTCGCTGGGGGCTACGTCGCGTTGCAGCTCGCCGCGCGCGCCAAGGGCGCTTGACCGGGGAGCCACGGGGGTATAGGCCACGCAGTACATAGGGCGCTGGACTCGGCCGAAAGGAGCGCCGTATGACCGTCCCGGGTGGATTCCGTACCCGCTGCGTCGCCACCGCGCTCATTGTCATGACGGCAGCGGTGACCATCACGGCGACGGCCGAAGGCTGGCGCAGGCCTTCCGACCTCGCTTACTCCTCCCCCTCTGGCGGCCACTACCAAGTTTGCCGAGACGGGATTAGCTTCGAGGTCGCTCTGCTGCAGTCCCTCGCTACAGATCCGCCGCCCACGGAGCCGGCCAACTTTACCGTGTTCTCGCCTCCGCCGCCGGTTGACTCGACCGGAATGCTCATTCGCGACCAGGACGGCAACATCGTAGGGGGGACGATCGCCGCGCAGGGCACTTTCACCACCAACCTTCAGCCCCCGCCGGGGTATGACGCAGGCGGTGTGTTCTATTGGTACTACGGGGCCCACAAAGCGAGATGGTCGGATGGAAAGGTTTTCCAACCAACGCCAGACGCGATTTATTTCTTAAGTGCCTACTCAGACGAAGTTGTCGACGCAGAGCACACTGACGATGTCGGGGACTGCTTGATCTTTCCGCCTCAGCCGTTTTGCCGCAGTGGGGTGACCATCGAGATTCCTGAGGATCAGGTCCAGCCAGGGGATGTGCCGGGGGCATGTCCACTGCCGCCACCTCCTGACGTGAGGGTTTGCCGCGACGGCAAGACGATCGTCGTTCCTGAGGATCAGGTGCGGGCGGGCGATGTGCGGGGTGACTGTCCAGTACCACCGGAGTACAGATGCGCCGGTAAGCGGGCGACCATCGTCGGGACGTCAGGAGCCGACACGCTGCGCGGCACTGCGCGTGCTGACGTGATAGCCGGGCGGGGTGGCAAGGACAGGCTCTCGGGCCTTGGCGGCAATGACCGGATCTGCGGCGGTACCGGCAACGACACCGCCCGGGGCGGCCCGGGCAATGACAGGGTCTACGGCGACAGCGGCAACGACCGCCTCAGCGGCGACTCCGGCCGGGACGTCATCAAGGGCGGCGCGGGTAGGGACCGCCTCAACGGCGGTCGCGGTCCCGACACGTTAGTTGGCGGCCCAGGCGTCGACCTGGGCAAGCAATAGGGTCGATCGAGGCCAAGCGCCGCGTCGCGCCGCTTCGCGCGTTGGACCCACAACAGCAAACCAATTAGTGCCCGAGCACGTTTGGGGAAAGACGCGCGTCGACGACCTCACCGGCAGTTTGCGCCACGCCTTCCACCAGTAGGCAGCGGTCCGTGGGTGGTCACCAAGTTCGACCAGGGCAAGCTGGTCGTATTGCATCGCAATCCGCGCTTTAGGGGCGAGCGGCCCGGCTACGAGGAGCTTCAATTCATCGACCTACGCGACGGAGGACGCGGTGGCGCGCGCGCTTGTGCTTGGAGAGATCGACATCGCGGCCCAAGTCGGCTCGGGCAGCTTCGAGCGGCTTACCAGCGAGGCTTGTACTTTGCTCGGCGGCGACACCGCGGGCGGATGGAGCCGCTCGAGCTTGACGAGTAAGAGCATTGTGTGCACGTCGCGCTAGTCCTCCGCCGTCATCGAGCGATGTGTGCCTTCCTTGCCGAAGCGAGGTTTCCCTTGGCTTCGTACAGCGCGACCGCCTCTGAAACGGCGTCCTCCGCTTCGCCGATCCGTCCTCCGACTCGGAGCACGTCGGCGAGGTCCATGAGCCTGTCGGCGTGCAAATTCAGATCGTCGCTCTGCCCGGCAAGCCTCACCGCCGCGCGCGCCAGGGACTCCGCCGGCTCGAGCTCGCCGCGGAGTGCGAGCGCTCTCGCCCGCGTGCCGCGCCAAAGCACATGCGAGACGACGTCGTCGCCGGCGGACGACAACTCCGCGGCCCGACTCAGTTGCTCTGCCTCGGCATAGCGGCCCTGCTCAAGGACCGCCTCGCTAAGTAAGCCGGCGGTCGTGGAGAGGTAGCCCTGCTCACCCATCTCCTCGAGCGCCTCGTAGCTTCGCCGCAGCTCAGCCTCCGCAGCCGCCGGGGCACCGCAGAGCAACTCCACCCAGCCCGCCAACTGCCCCAGCTCGGCGAGTTTGAGCCTCTGCCCCAACTCCTCGAGGATTGCCTTCGCTCGACCAACGAGCATTCGGGCTTCGTCCGCGTTGCCTCGCATCGCCTCCAAGCCCGCGAGACCAGTCGCCTCGACCGCCGCACGTGTCGTTACCCCAACGTGCATGCCGGAGCGGCCCGCCGACTGGACATCGTGATGAAGAGCAGCGTGAAATCGGCGAATGCCCTCCTCGACGGGCTGGGGACCATAGTGCAGTGCTCCGGTGAGCTGCCAGAGCAGTTCGGTTTCCTGCTGTCCGTCCGCGGCTCGGCGTGCGTGCTCGAGCCCACGCTCCAACGACTTTGCAGTTTCGGCCCAGCTGCAGGCTGCGGATTGAACGAACGCCAGATGCCCCCACGCACGAGCAAGACCGGCCTCGTCCCCCACGGCCTCCAACGCGGGAATCGCCTGCTCGGCGACGCGCCTTACGTCTCCGATGCTGGCGTCGAGCCCTGTCGCGAGCCGCCAGTACGAACGCTCGAGCAGGCAGCGGAGTTCCAAGGCCCTGTCTCCTCCGGCCGCGGCGGCGGCCGCGGTTTCCGCCAGCACCCCCTCGGCACGTGCGATGTCTCCGAGCTCGCAGAGGGCAAGGCCGAGTTGGAGCTCCAGTTCGCGTCGGCGCGGATCCCCCGTCATCAGGAGGGCCGCAGCACGCTCGAGGAGGTTCGTGGCCGCCGGCATGTCGCCGCGAGCGAGGGCACGCTCCGCAGCCGCGCGCAGCCGCCCTGAGGCGCGCCGCGCAAGCGCCCTACCGGAGTCATCGAGCGGCGCGAGCTGCTGCCTATAGAGGAAGGCCTGCTCGAGGTGGTAGCCCAGAATCTCCTCGTACTCGTAGTGCCGCGCTCCGCTCTTTTCCTCGAGCCATGTTGCGAAGCGTTCGTGCAGCTCCGCCCGGGCCTCCTTCAAAAGTCCCGCGTAGGCGGCATCACGGACGAGGATGTGGGAGAAGCGATAGGCACCCTCGTTGGCGAACGACACTCCGCCGCGATGGATGAGCTCCTTGCCGCTGAGCGCGGTCAGGTGGATGTCGACGTCCGTGGCGCTGAGATGAGGTGTCAGCTCGGCGGCGGCGGCAGGCCAAAACTCTTGACCGACCACGGCGGCGGCTTCGATCACGGCTCGCTCCCCTTCGCCGAGACGGTCGAGGCGTGCGCCGAGGAGAGCCTGGATGGTGGGCGGGATCGGAATCTCTGACAGCTTGGGATCCCCGTCCCAGTTCCCTTTTGTCCTTCTCAGCAGGCCTTGGTCGACGAGCATTCGAAGCAGCTCTTCGACGAACAGGGGATTGCCCTGTGCGGCGGTCGTGATGCGCTGCGAGACCTCGGTGGCGAGCGATGCCTCGCCCAATAGCTGCAAGATCAAGCGTTCGCTGTCGCCCTCCGCGAGCGGCTTGAGGACGACCGGGCGGAAGCCGTTCGTTTGGGCCAGCTTTGGACGCGCCTCGCGCAACTCCGGACGAGCCAGCAGGAGCACGAGTAGCGACCGGTCGCGAACGTGCTCGCCGAGATACTCGACGAGATCGAGAAAGGTGGGCTCGGCCCAATGAACGTCGTCGAAGACGATCAGCAGCGGCAACCTCGCGGCCAAGGACTCGAACAGCTGGCGGGCGGCCCAGAAGGTCTCTTCGGGAGTGGACACGGTGGCCGCAAGTCCGATCGCAGCTGCTATGCGCGTCGCCACACCGGCGCTTTCGAGATCCCCGGGCAGCAGGCTGGCGATCTTGGCTTGCGCCTCTTCGCGCGATTCGCCCTCGCGGATGCCGGCCCCCTCTTTCACGACCTCGGAAAGCGGCCAGAAAGTGATGCCCTCCCCGTAGGGCAGACAGCGCCCCTCCAAGACCGTGGCGCTGCTGCCTACTCGACCCACGAACTCACGCACGAGACGGGACTTGCCGACGCCGGCGGCTCCGACCACGGGGAGCAGCTCGCAGCGACGCGCCTCGCAGACGCGCTCGAAAGCCTCCTCGAGCTGCCCGAGCTCGGGCTCGCGCCCTACGAGGGGGGAGTCGAGTCGCCGGGCCGCTGCGCGCCCCCCCGGCGCAGCCTCGAGCAGTTGCACAGCGTGCACCTTCTCGGCCTTGCCTTTCAGCGCCAGCGGGGCCACCTGTCTTGCCGTGACCTCGTCGCGCACCAGGCGATAGGTGGTCGCTCCCAGGAGAATCTCTCCCACAGGCGCCGACTGCTCTAGGCGCGCCGCGACATTGACGGCGTCGCCCACCACGAACGACTCTCCACGCGATGGATCGCTCGCCACCACCTCGCCCGTGTTCACACCGGTGCGGGTGCGGAGCTCAACTCCCCAACGGCGCCAAAGCTCTTCGTTAAGCGTCGCCAGCGCAGTTCGCATCTCGGCGGCCGCTCTGACAGCTCTGAGCGCGTCGTCCTCCCTCAACGTCGGAACGCCAAAGACCGCCACGACCGCGTCGCCGATGAACTTCTCTACGGTGCCGCCGTGGCGCTCGAGTGCCGATCGCATGGCGGCGAAGTAACTCGCCATGACCCGTTTCAGCGATTCCGAGTCCAGGTGCTCGCCCAGACTGGTCGAGCCGACGAGGTCACAAAAGACGACGGTCACCGTCTTGCGCTGCTCCCGGGCAGGGGTCTCGACCGCCAGGCGCGCGCCGCAGGCGGAGCAGAAGCGAGCATCGTCGGCGTTGTCCTTGCCGCAACTCGGGCAGGGCGCCATCGGCTCAGTCTAGGGTGAGCGCCCCTCGCGAGCCGCCGGGCGGCACCGTGTCCGTGCCGGCTGCTTGTGGGCGCCGGGCGCACTTCAGCGCTGGTGGGTCAGTACCACTTGCCCCTGGCGAAGCCGCCGAAGGCGACGAGTCCCACGAGCGCGATGATGACCCCGAGCAAGACGCTCCACACGAGCATCACGATGATGCCGACGATGACGAGGATGCCGCCGAGGCCGATCCCGCCAACGTTGCCTGTCCCACGATCTGCTGCCATTCTTCCTCCTTCGGGGGGTGGTTGCTCGGGCACGATGCCCGGCGCTCCTACGCTTCGCGAAGGCTATCCGTGCTCCTGCGTCGAGCATGCAGGCCTCCCCAGGGGATAGTGGCCCGAACACCGGCAGGCGGGTCCGCTCCGCCGTCATCGTCGTCATGGCTGCGGCCTTCGTGCTGCCGAATGCGCCTTCGGCGCCGGCGTCCCAACTGCAGCCCGAGCCTCCCGCGGCTCGTCGGCTCCGACAACAGCTCACCGACGATCAAGCTGCGCTTCAGAGTGAGGTCGCCGTGACCGGCCGGTGGCGCGGCGGCTACAGCCGGCGGAGGCCGGGGCCGGCGCTAGCCGGGTCGCTCAATCGCCGATTGACGCGCCGCGTGCTGCAGCAGGCGTGCGAACTCGCTCGCCGACTGCGGCCGGCGTTGCGCGTCCTTTTCGAGGGCCTGCAGGATCGCCGCTCCGACCTCCGGCGAAATGTCGGGCTGGGCTGCGCACGGATCGTTCGGAGGATCCTGCAGGTGCGCCCACAGCACCCGTTGCATCCCAGTTCGGTCGGCAAACGGAGGTGCTCCGGTGAGGCACTCGAACATGACACAACCGAGCGCGTACACGTCGGTCGGCGGACCGACCGTCTCGCTGCGGATCTGCTCGGGAGCCATGTAGTCGACCGAGCCGAGCGCCTGGCCCGGGCGGGTGAGCAGACTGCCCTGGCTGTCTTTGGCCAGGCCGAAGTCGGTGATGTAAGCGACTCCGTCCTTGTCGAGTAGGATGTTGGCCGGCTTGACGTCACGATGAAGGAGCCCCTTCGCGTGCAGGGCATCGAGTCCGCTGGCGACCTGCTCGCAGACCCGCAGGGTGAAATGGAGCTCGAGCCTGCCCTCGCGCTCGATCCTGTCGAGCAGGTTGCCGGAGTCGATAAAGCTTTGGGCGAGGTAGGGCACGCCCTCGTGGTCGCCCTTGGTCAGCACCGGCACGATGTGAGGGTGCTTGATGGTCCGGGCTATGCGCGCCTCACGGTCGAAGCGCCGCAGGAAGATCTCGTCCCGGGCGAGCTCGCGTTTGATCAGCTTGATCGCCACCGCGTCGCCGTTGACGTCGACCGCTTGGTAGACCATCCCCATGCCGCCCTCTCCGAGAACGCCCTCGATCTGGTACGGGCCGATCATCTGGCCGATCAACGGATCGGACGCAAAGTTATATGTAGGCGAGTCGCTCAAGAGGGTTTATCGAGCGTAGGTCATCTTGCGCTGAAACGGAAGCTTGCCGACAGGCCGGCCTTTACACCCCGGCCGCCTCATAGACTCATCACTGCGTGATTAAGGCAGGAACGATCGTCGCCGGTCACCGAATCGAGGGCGTTCTCGGCGAGGGCAGCGGCATGGGGCTCGTCTATCGCGCCACGCAGCTCTCGCTCGACCGCACGGTCGCCCTGAAGTTCTTGTCGCGCGAGCTGAGCGGCGACCCCCAGTTCCGCGAGCGCTTTCGACGCGAGGGACGCTTGCAGGCGACTATCAACCACCCCCATATCGCGGCTGTATACGAGGCGGGTGAGACGGAACAGGGAATGTTCATCTCCATGTTCGTCGTCGAGGGTCCGACGCTCAAGGACCTGATCCATGCCCGCGAGCTCGACGCGTCCCGTAGCCTGCAACTCCTCGGACAGGTTGCAGACGCCCTCGACGCTGCGCACGCAGTCGGGCTGATCCACCGAGACGTGAAGCCGCAGAACATCTTGATCGGCTCCAGCGATCACGCTTTTCTGGCGGACTTCGGCCTGACCAAGTCCCCCGACGTGGAGGCGCTGACGGAGACAGGCCAGCTTCTCGGCACGATCGACTACATCTCACCGGAGCAGGCTCGCGCACTCCCGGCGACCAGCGCCAGCGACGTCTACGCCCTGGCCTGCGTTCTATACGAGTGCCTGGCAGGCCAGGTGCCGTTCTATCGGCCGAGCGAGCCGGCGGCCCTGTTTGCCCACATAGTCGACCCGCCGCCGCGACTGTCGGCGCGACGACCCGATCTGCCGGTCGCGCTCGACGAGGTGATCGTGCGCGGGCTCGCGAAGGCCCCGGTCGAGCGGCCGGCGTCGGCCGGCGGGCTGCTGCGCGAGGCTCAGCGCGCCCTCGACGGTGGCGGTGAGGCCGCCAGGACCGGTACCGCGGGCTAGATGACTGATTCCACGGCAAACGCCGTGATCAAGGGATTTCTTGCAGAGAGGCCGAAGTCGGCGGTGTTCACAGCACCGTCGACCAGGAGGCCACGTTGCACGCCGACCTCGACACTCTCTGCA
>JACCSF010000281.1 GCA_013813135.1 Thermoleophilaceae bacterium
ACCCACGACTCCAGGAACTTGCCCGGGGGTGAGGGCGGCGCGATGTGGACGCCGAGGACCCGATCGCTCGTGTTGATGTGGTTGTGCACGTCGAAGTCGCGATCGCCGACGGCCACGATCGGCGCGCTGTAGACGACGTGCGAGCCCGCGATCCGGATGAACGGGCTGTACCCCGGTCCAGCCACCGCGCCGGGCTGGAACCTCTTGAGCGGGAAGCCGGTCGGTCCGGGCTCCGCGACGCGTGAGGGACTGAAGTCGGGTACGCCCTTGAAGTTCACCACCGCCGGTCCGAACCGGTTCTGCTGCGGCGTGGGGGACTCCAGCGTGACCTCCTGTACACACTCGGGGCAGCCGATCGCGAGGTTGGCGAGCTTCGGGGCGTAGTTGACCCCCAGGTCGGCGGCGAGGCCGGCGTCGGAGGCGTCCAGGAGGGTGAACCAGACCCGTGTCCCGTCCGGAGCCTTGCCCGGGTAGATCGGGAGGCGCACGGTCTGCTTGCTGAGATTCACCTGGATCGCACTCCCCAGGGTGAGGTGGTCGCGCGGCAGCAGGCCGCTCGTCTGGCCCAGGCCACCGACTTGGGAGGACCGCGCCGCCGCCGCTGCGGAGCCCGAGGATCTCGACAAGAGCACCACGGACGCCGTTAGGCCCAGCGCGGCCAGCACAAAGAGCGCGACCAGACTCTTACGGAATGACAGAGAACTCACGGGACACCTCCACTCGGATTGACGGGCACGGGGGTCTCTCAGTCCTCCGTCGGGCCAGACAAGGCAGCACTCTGCCGGCCCGTTCCGGTGGTCTACCAGTCCTCCGTGCGCCCGGCCACAACACCTCCTGAGGGGCCCATAAGGGACCCTTCACGCCTACTGAGCAAAAAGCCACGGACGGGCACGACCTCGACGGCGGCAAGGCGGTCGTCGCCCACTTCACTGCGGTCTGGGGCCTGCTCAGGTCATGCTGCCGGCGCTCGATGTGGCCCCCACCGGCGTGGGAGTCCGAGCCGAAGGAGCGGGCCATCAACGCCTTCCATCACGCCGTATACGCGGCGGCGAACCGGGCCGGCCTTTGCCGCCCTCGAGAAGAGCTCCGCGTGAGCGCCACGGTCGCCGACCACCCAGCACGCGCGTCCCGGGAAGAGAATCCCCATCGTGGTCATCTACCCCGACGGAAGACCGGATCGCGCTCCCGAGAACCTCCACCGCATGCGCAGCTACTTGCTCGGACTCTCTGGCCGGTTCCCGCTCCGCTGACGCAGCCTTGCTGACCAGCATTCGCCCGGCGCGACGGCTCAAGGCGAACGCCAATCACGGCCACCTACATATCCCGATTTCGTTCGAGGAAGCGTTGAAGGCGGCGCCCGAGGCGCAGCCGCCTGAGCGTAAGCCGCTTTCGAAGAAGCCCGCGAAGCGCTAGGCGGCGGCTTCGGCTGTAGGCGCTCGTTGATCGTAGCCGTCGAGCTGGAACGGGCCACCGCAGTCGGGACAGCTGCCCTTGATGGCGGCGAGCATGTCATGCGCGTCGACGGTCGGGAACGACCTTCCGCACCCGTCGCACGTTATGCGCTCCATGGGGTCCTTCGGGTCGGCCATGACATGCAGATACCCCTAGTGGAACGGCGCCAACTGGGTTGCATTACGCGGAACGCGGGACGCTTGCAGCGCTTGGGGAAGCCGCGCGTTCCCACGTTCCTAACGGTCCCGGGGCACAGCGAACCTTACCCAAGCCAGGCAACCTTGGTCGTCTTGATCTCCCGGATACCTCGCTACATATCGACGTGGCCGATTCGACAACGCTCGATTTTCTGACCGTCGGGCGCTCTGGTTGGGCCGACCGGGAGCTGAAAGAGCGCGATTGCGCCGGATAGTGGTCGGAAGGCGCCAGCTTCGACACGCTTGGGAGTAAGAGGGGTTCGGGTGGGGATACGTGCTGCACTCATCGACTCCACACGGGAGGGGAGTTCCATGCCAGATCCATCCGCTGTTGACGCCCAGGCGGTCGAGGTCGATCTGCCTGTCGGACACACGCGGTCCGCATTTCTGAAGCGCTCCGCGCTGAGTGGGGGCGCGCTGTTTGGCGGTGGGGCCCTGCTCGGGCTACCAGCCGCGGCCGAGGCCCACAAGCGCCATCACAAGCACGACCGCGACGACAAGAGCGACAGCGTCACAGATATCCAGATCCTCAACTACGCGCTGACGCTCGAGCACCTGGAGGCGACCTTCTACGTCCAAGGACTTGAGCGGTTCGACGCCCGCGACCTGCGCTGCGCCGATCAGCTGCGCGGAGCGGGCCGGCGCATCCGCAGCTCGATCTACGACTACCTGATCCTGATCAGGGACCACGAGGTCGAGCACGTCGCCACGCTGCAGTCCGTGATCCGCTCGCTCGGCGGCGACCCGGTTCCGCCCTGCACGTACAACTTCGCGGACACCGCGTTCGGCAGCGCGAGCCAGTTCCTGTCGGTCGCGCAGGTGCTGGAGAACACCGGAGTGACGGCCTACGACGGCGCGATCGCCTACGTGGACAGCCCGGCTCTGCAGACGGCCGGAGCTACGATCGCAACGGTCGAGGCGCGTCACGCCTCGTACCTGAACCTGGTCAACGACGACGTCCCCTTCCCGGCGGCGTTCGACACGCCGGTGGCGCCGCAGCAGATCTGCGAAACCGTGCGGACCGGATTCATCGTGAGCTGCCCCTTCGACCTGGCGGCATTCTGCGCCTCGCTGCCAGACGAGGTCATCGCCCCCTAGCGCTTGGACTGCTCATCCTCGTCGCCTGCCCCGCGCCCTTGCCGGAGCGGGGCGGACGGCGAGGTTTGGTCATAGCCAGCCAGCTCCGCAGCGCGCGGATGGACCTCGACCCAGACCCCCGCGGCGTTACCCGGACGACAGGTTCGCCAGCCTGTGCGACCACGGGTGCGCGTGAAGGTGGGCCGCTGGTATGAGGGAACGGCGCTGATCCTTCCCGACGATGACCCCCGCGAGCGGCTGCGCTGGCTCGGGCGTCCGGTTAACGACACCCTGTTGCTGCTCGTCGGCACCGAGTAGGTCACGATCCGAATCGACTTCGAGAGATAGGGCTGCGCCGGCGTCACGCTACGAGCGCTTCGACATGGTCAGTGCTCGCTGCTCCGCCGAGCGAGCGCTTCGGCGCCGGCCCTGTCGAGGCGTTGCCGGATCCGTCGCTGGCCACCGCGGCATTCACCGCCGTTGCCCCTCCCACGCCTCAGGGTTGAGCAGTTGCTCGGGCTGCTCGCCGCGCAGCACCTGAGTCACGATGTCGACCGCCATCTCCCAGCTTGCCTTCAACACGCCGTGTGTGTTTGGCGCGGTGTGTGGGGTCAGGACCACGGTTTCAAGCTCGGCCCAGCGCGGGTCTTCCATGGGTTCCGTCGTCCAGGCGTCGATGCCGGCGCCGGCGATCTCGCCGGACTTGACCGCGGCGAAGAGCGCGTCCTCGTCCACGAGGTTGCCCCGCGAGGTGTTGATCAAGAAGGCGGTCTCTTTCATCATGGCGAGCTTCTCTGCGTCGACGGTCTTCTCGGTCTCCTCCATCGCGGGGAGATGGAGCGTCACGAAATCGGCCTGGCGGAAGACCTCGTCTATGTCAATCAGTTCGACTCCGTGCTCCTCCACGAACGTCGTGTCCGGGTACGGCTCGTAGGCGATCACCCGCATGTCGAATCCGCCGGCTCGCAGAGCCACGCTCCGTCCGACGCGCCCGAGACCGACGATGCCGAGCGTCGCCTGCCACACGTCGATGCCGCGCCGCACTTGCCACTCCCCCCGCCGCATGGTCCGATCGTGGCGCGAGATCCCGTGGGCCAAGTCAAGGATCAGCCCCATCGTGTGGTCGGCGACGCCCCAGTCGTTGGTGCCGGGGATCGTGGCGACCAGCACGCCGCGCTCCGTGGCCGCAGGGACATCGACGGCGTCAAATCCCACCCCGAAGCGCACGACCAGCCTGAGCTCGGGGCAGGCGTCGAACACCTCTGCGGTGTAGGGCTCCTGGCCGGCGATCACCGCCGTGCAGGCCGCGAGGCTCTCGATCACCTCGGCCTCCGGCGTGGACCCCTTTCCAGATCCGAAGCGCGGCTCCAGCCGGGCCTCGCGGAGCTGGTTGGAAACCTCGGGTAGCTCCTCCTCGGACTGGCCCGTGTTGAGCGCAACCGTTGCCATGTTCTCTCCCTCGCTATGCCAATGCCCTGGCCACGAGCGTGGACGGGTCGTACTGCAGTCGTTTCTGCAAGGGCGGGTCGACGGCCGCGAGCACGTCGGCGATCTTGCGCCCCGCTGTCCCGTTTCCGAACAGCTCGCTGGGCTCGTAGCCGCCGTGCGCGATCTGGGCGCGCACCGCGTCGGCGATCTCGAGCGGGTCGTGCGAGGTGAACAGGACGTTCTCGCCGCACTCGCGATCTTGCTGGCGCGTGCCGATGCTGACGGCCGGCGTTCCGAGGTATGCCCCCTCTCGCAGCGCCGCGGAGGAGTTGCCGACGATGCAGGCGCACCGCGCCATCAGCCGGACGAACTCTTGGGCGGGCACGTTGGGAACGAAGTGGCAGCGGTCGGCGAGCTCCTGGTCGCGGAACTGTCGGATGCCCATGGTGACCTCGTCGCTGCCCGCATCGACGTTTGGCCAGAAGACGAGCGCTTGCATCCCGATCGAGGAGATCGCTCGCAACGTAGCCTTGATCTGGTCGAGGCCTTGGCCGTACTCGGTCGTGACCGCGTGCTGCATCACCATCAGGAACGGCCCCCCCGCGTGAAAGGGCAATCCGTTGCGGCCATTGTCGGCAAATGCCCCGCGGCCGACGCCTGGGAGCGTGCGGGCGGCGAGGTCGATCGCCGGACAACCGACGCTAAACACGTACCTCGGATCCTCGCCCATCGCGATGATGCGGCGAGCGCTCAGGTCGGTCGCGGGGAAGTGGATGTGAGACAGCTTGGTGACCGCGTGACGGACGCTCTCGTCTATCGATCCTGACACCTCGCCCCCCTGGGTGTGGGCGACCGGGATGTTCATGTAGGAGGCGGCGATGGCGGTGGCGATCGTTTCGAAGCGGTCGGCGACGGTAACGACGATGTCCGGCTCGAGCATTTCGAAGACCGTCGGCAGCTCGAGTAGTCCGAGGCCGGTGGATTTCGCCATCGCCGCCGGCGTCTGGCCCTCGATGACGAGGCGGATCTTCGCGTCGGGCTTGAAGCCGGCGTCCTCGAGCTGGCTGACCGCGCCGCCGAAACGTTCGAGCAGCGCAGATGCGGAGGCGATCAGCTGAAGCTCGAGGGCGGGGTGGTCGCGCACCGCCTCGAGCACCGTGGTGATCCGCGCGAGGTTGGCGCGGCTGCCGACGACGACGCATACCTTGCGCCGGTCACGCACGGTGGTCCCGCCTTGGCCGTGACCGGGCACCCGACGGGAGGCGAAAACTTCTGAGGTCAATTTGCAGCTCCATCCCCTGGTTTCTTTGGGGGGCACGGAGCGTATCGTTAGAACAATAGGTATACCACTAAGGATCCCCGTCTATGTATCGCTGCGGGTCTATACGTCGTTTCCTCCGTCAGGTCCCTGCGGCTCGCAGCGAACAGAGGCTCTCGAAAAACCTCCCGGCGTCGGCCTCGAGCGCCGGCCAGTCCGGCTCGGCGCTCGCTCCCGGGGCGAGCACGAAGCCTCGGTGTCCGTCGTCGGTCAAGCGCTCGGTGACGATCGTGTAACCAACGAGGGCAAAGAACGCCGCGGCGGTAGCGCGGCTCAGGTAATAGGGGTGATCGATCTTGACCGTGCGCTCGATGCTCCCAGTCCGACGCAGCACCACGTCGACGTCGAGGATGTCGACGAAAGCGCGGCCGCCGCCGGCGGTAATCCGGCGCAGGGCCGCCAGCGTGCCGCGAACGTCGAGCAGGTGATCGACCGTCTGGCACAGCAGCACGAGATCCCAGCTGCGCTCGCCGGGATCGAAGTCCTCCGCGAACCCAGCAACCGTCTCCATCCCCGCCGCACGCGCGACCGCGAGCTCCTCCCGGGCCGGGTCGAGCACCGTCGCGCGCGCGCGGAAGCGCGCCTCCAGTACACCGGCGACGACCCCGGTCGAGCCGCCGACGTCGAGGACCGTACGTGGGGAGGAGGGCAGCAGCGGGG
>JACCSF010000316.1 GCA_013813135.1 Thermoleophilaceae bacterium
CCGCCGGTCGAGCCCGCTCCCGCTCCC
Source organism: Thermoleophilaceae bacterium (assembly GCA_013813135.1). Lineage (GTDB taxonomy): Bacteria > Actinomycetota > Thermoleophilia > Solirubrobacterales > Thermoleophilaceae > JACVRW01. The sequence goes on from JACCSF010000316.1 coordinate 28, forward strand.
GCCCCGCCGGCGCCGGCCGCCGTCCCGGCCCCCGAGCCGCAGGTGCTGCGCGACGACGCTCCGGTCGAGCAGAAGGCCAGGCCGCTCGCGATCGCCGCTGCCTCGACGGGCGTCACGATCAGCGACTTCCAGTTCTCCCCGAGCTCGGTGACGGTGAACGTCGGCGACACGGTCACGTGGACCAACGACGGGCCGACGCCGCACTCGGCGACCGCCAACGACGGCAGCTTCGACACCGGCATCATGGACGCCGGCCAGAGCGGCGCCCACACCTTCAACCAGGCCGGCACGTTCAGCTACATCTGCACGCCCCACCCGAACATGCAGGGCACGGTGGTCGTGCAGGCCGCGGCCGCGGACGACGGCACTGGAGCGGGCGAGGACACCGGGTCCACCGACGGCACGACCTCGGCTGACTCGCAAGCCGACGACGGCCCGTCGCTGCCGTCGACCGGCATGGACGTGGGCGGCCTGGCGCTGCTCGGCCTGGTGACGCTCGCGCTGGGCGCGTACCTGCGCCGCCGCACCGCCCCTGGGGCGACCCGTCCGGCGGGGCGTATCGGCTGGTAGCGCCCGGCACGGGCTAATCTGCCCGGCGTGAACAGCCGCAAGATACGCGTCGTGGTGGCCAAGCCCGGCCTCGACGGGCACGACCGCGGAGCGAAGATCATCGCCCGCGCCCTGCGCGACGCCGGCATGGAGGTGATCTACACGGGCCTGCACCAGACGCCCGAGCAGATCGTCGAGACCGTGCTCCAGGAGGACGCCGACGCCGTCGGCCTGTCGATCCTGTCCGGCGCCCACATGACGCTCGTGCCGCGCATCGCCGCCCTGCTCAAGAGCGAGGGCGCCGAGGACGTGGTCCTCGTGGTGGGTGGCACGATCCCCAACGACGACATCCCCGAGCTCAAGCAGCTCGGCGTGTCGGAGGTGTTCACGCCGGGTGCCCCGGTGCAGGGGATCATCGACTACATCAAGCAGTCGGTTCCCGGCTAGGGCGCGTCGTAGATCGCGACCTCGTCCCGGACGCCCCGGAGCGGTAGCGTCCGTGCTTCCCCCGCGCGCCGGGCCGAGGCGATTGACTCGTCAGTCAATAGGGTAACATTGGCCTCGCCGGCGGGCAGAAAGCCGCCGCTCGCCGCTCAGGATCAGAAGAAGGAGAACCTTTCCCGTGAAGATCTGCGTCCTCGTGAAAGAGGTGCCCGACGCGGCAGTCGAGAAGCGCATGGACCCCAATTCCAAGCGCCTCGACCGCTCGGGCGAGAAGAACCTGAACCCGTTCGACACCCACGCGATCGAGGCAGCGATGCAGATCCGCGAGGGGGGCGCCGCCGACGTCGACGAGATCGTCGCCGTGACCATGGGGCCGGAGTCGGCCTTCCGCGCGCTGCACAAGGCGGTCTCGCTTGGCGCCGACCGCTCGGTTCACCTGACCGACGAGGCGCTGTCCGGCTCGGACGTCTGTGCCACCGGCTACGCGCTCGCCAAGGTGCTCGAGTCGGAGTCGCCCGACCTCGTCCTGCTCGGTCAGCAGTCGGACGACGGCGAGTGCTACACGATCGGCGCCGTTGTGGCCGACCACTTGAAGATGCCCTCGCTCACCCAGGTCATCAAGATCGATGTCGAGGGCAACAAGCTCCGTTGCGAGCGCCAGGCCGAGTACGGCTACGACACGGTGGAGATCGAGCTGCCCGGCGTGATCTCGGTCGGCGACGCGATCAACGAGCCGCGCTACCCGTCGCTCAAGGCGATCATGGGCGCGAAGAAGAAGCAGCTCGACACCAAGGCCGTCGGCGACGTCGGCATCGAGGCGGATCGCGTCGGCGCACAGGGCTCCCAGACCGAGGTCCTCGGCATCAACCCGCCGCCCCAGAAGCAGTCGGGCGAGATCATCGAGGACGAGGACACGAACGAGACGGTCGAGAAGATCGTCGCCTGGCTCGATGAAAGGAAGCTGCTGGCATGAGCATCCTCACCTACGCACTCCACTACGAGGGCGAGTTCAACAAGAACTCCCTGGGCGCAGTCTCCGAGGGCGCCAAGCTGGCCGAGGAGCTGGCCGAGGAGCTGGGCGGGGAGGCCGCGGCCGTCGTGGTCGGCGGCGAGGACCTCACCGACGAGCTCTGTGCCACGCTCGGCAAGTACGGCGCGGCCAAGGTCTACCGCGCCAAGGGGCCCGAGGGCCTCGCTCAGCCGGTCGTCGACGTGATGGCGAAGGTCGTCCAGGACAACGGCTTCAAGTACGCGCTGTTCGGCGGCGGTCTGCTCGGCTTCGAGATCGGCGCCGGCCTCACCGCTCGGCTCGGTGCCGGCGTGACCATGGAGGTCACCTCGGTCAAGGCCCAGGACGGCAAGCTCGTGGCCGAGCGCCCGATCCTGCAGGACTCCGCGATCGTCGACGTGGGCTACGTCGGCGAGCCAGGCATCATCATCGGCCGCCTCAACGCCTTCGACATCGCCGAGGGCGGTGACGGCACGGCCGAGGTGATCGATGTCGACGTCGCGCTCGAGGACCACTCGACAAAGGCCGTGATGGTGCAGCGCGGCGAGCAGCGCGGCGCCGACGTGAACATCGAGGACGCCGACATCCTCGTGGCCGGCGGCCGTGGGCTCGGCAAGCCCGAGGGCTTCGAGCTGGCGGAGGCGCTGGCCGAGGCGCTCGGCGGCGCCGTCGCCGCGACGCGCGCGGTCGTCGACGCCGGCTGGTACCCCTATGCCGCCCAGATCGGGCAGACCGGCAAGACGGTCGCGCCGAAGCTGTACCTGGCGGCCGGCATCTCGGGGGCCATCCAGCACAAGGTCGGCATGCAGAACTCCGAGAACATCGTCGCGATCAACAAGGATCCGAACGCGCCGATCTTCGAGTTCTCCGACCTCGGCATCGTGGGCGACCTGAACAAGATCCTGCCCAAGCTCACCGACGCCGTGAAGGCGAAGAAGGGCTAGATGGCGACGGCCCCGATCCAGTTCCCGCCGCCCGTCGACTCCGCCAAGGAGTTCGTCGGGCCGCCCACCGATCCCGAGGACGAGCGGATCGAGGTGGGCGTCGCGATCGTGGGCGGCGGCCCGGCCGGGCTGGCCTGCGCGATCCGGCTGAGCCGGCTGCTGGCAGAGGACGAGGCGCTGCTGGAGTCGCTCGGCGAGGTGCCGATCGCGCTGGTGGAGAAGGGCAAGGGGCCCGGATCCCACCTGTTGTCGGGGGCGATGATGAAGCCGTCGGCGATGCAGAAGCTGTTCCCGGACCTGTCCGAGGAGGACTGGCCGACGTACGGCACGGTGCCCAAGGACGCGGTCTACCTGCTGCCCAACCGCAAGCGGGCGATCCCGCTCAAGCCCACGCCGCCGCCGTTCCGCAACCACGGCAACCACGTCACCTCGGTGGCGCAGCTGGGACGCTGGCTGGCCCAGCACGCCGAGGACGCGGGCGTGTACCTCCTCGGTGAGACCGCCGGCGCCAAGCTGCTCGTCGACGACGGGCGCGTGGTGGGCGTCCGCTCGGGCGACAAGGGCCGCGGTCGCGACGGCGAGGAGCTCTCGAACTTCGAGCCCGGCTCCGACCTGATCGCCAAGGCGACCGTGCTCTGCGAGGGCACCCAGGGCCACCTGACCGGGGCGGCGATCCGCCACTTCGACCTCGGCTCCGAGGACCCGCAGCAGTGGGAGCTCGCCGTCAAGGAGGTCTGGGAGGTCTCCCGTCCGCTCGACCGGGTGATCCACACGATGGGCTGGCCGCTGCAGTTCGCCGCGAAGTACCGCGAGTTCGGCGGCTCGTTCCTCTACCCGATGGGTGAGGACAAGGTCTCGATGGGTCTTGTGGTGGGCCTCGACTACCGCGACGCGCGCTTCTCGGTGCACGACGCGCTCCAGGAGCTGAAGAGCCATCCGCTGGTGGCCGGAGTGATCGAGGGCGGCAAGCGAGTCGCCTGGGGGGCGAAGACGCTGCCCTCCGGCGGCTACTGGGCACGGCCGCGCCGGCTGTGGGCGCCCGGCATGGCGATCTGCGGCGACGGCGCCGGAATGATCAACGTGCCGACGCTGAAGGGCGTGCACTACGCCATGCACGCGGGCATGTTCGCGGCCGAGGCGATCTACGAGCGCCTCAAGGGCGCCGGTGCGTGCGACGACCTGTCGAACTACACCGCCAAGGTCGAGGGCTCGGAGATCGAGACCGACATGTACCGGTCGCGCAACATGCGCCAGCCGTTCACGAGAGGCTTCCTCGTGGGTGGCGCGATCGCGAACATGATGGAGATCTCGGGCGGGCGTTTCCCGGGCGGCCGCTGGGCCACGCACGACGACGCCACTGTGGAGGTCTTCATCGGCAAGGAGCGCGACTACCCGAAGCCGGACGGCAAGAAGACCTTCGACAAGCTCTCATCGGTGTTCACCACGGGCAACGCCACGCGCGACGACGCGCCCAACCACATCCGCCTCCAGGACAAGGTCCCGCTCGAGGTCGCGCTGATGTGGCAGAACATGTGCCCCGCGCAGGTGTACGAGGTGCCAGAGGAGGAGCTGGAGGCCGCGAAGCAGAACGGCAACGGCAAGCTCGACGGCAGGCACGAGGTCAAGCTGCAGATCACCCCCTCGAACTGCGTGCAGTGCGGAGCGATCACCGCCAAGGGAGGCCGGCTGACGCCACCCGAGGGCGGCGACGGCCCGAACTACCAAGTCACCTGAGGGCGCGGCGCGGCTTACCGGACGGCCGCCTTGGAGAGTCCGGCGAAACGAATAGCGAAACTCCTTCGTTTTGTCGCCCGGATCGGAGTAGGCTTGTGGAACTGGCCCTGCGGCCAACAATCCCGGCCCCCAGAGAGCAAAGGCAGCCGAAGCGCGAGCAACGCGCCGAGGCAACAGACTCAGAGGCGCACGGGATTCCTGCGGGGCCAGTGTTTCGTTTGAGGAGTGGCGTACCGACGCGAGTGCGCCTCAATCTCATAGCCCTTGTCCATCGCGCACGTCTCGACCTTGAAGCCACCGGAGCGCGACTTGTCGATCAGCGACACCGCGAACGTGGACTCGTCGCTCGACCGGAGGCAAACCTCCCAGGCGAGCGAGGCGAGCGGAAGACCGGTGCGCGCTCACGGCCACCCCTGGGAGACGAACCGCTGACCGTTCGCGTATGCCGGAAGGTCCGAAGCGTCGATGCGTGAGTTCGCGCCGATCACCTCGCGGTCGCTCCAGGCACGCATCTCCTCGTGCGCGCTGAAGCGCCGGCCGTTGTCGTCGATCCAGCCGTCGGCCGCGAACGCGGACAGGAAGGCCTCGGTGTCGCCGGAGTTGACGGCGTCTATGGCTCGGGGCCACGGGCGCCGGCAGATCTCGCTCGGTCATCCGGGGCTTCTCTCACTCGAGGCTCGCTTCGTCTCATCACCGCCAGGGCACGCGCGGGCGATCGCGCTGACAGAGGTCTAAGCGGCGCGCAGTCCGGCGCGCTCGGTGTCCTTCGCGTACTTGAGCGCGACCGCGATGAACGCCTTGCCGGCCGGAGCCTGGCGGCGCGCCACGCGCCAGACCAGGGCGATCGGCCAGGTGAGCCGCTCGGGGCCGGTCGGTCGCAGCTCGATCGGCGGTCCCGGCTGCTCGGCGGCCGAGCGCGGAATCACCGCTACGCCGAGGCCCTTGCTCGCCAGTCCCCGCACCGCGGCCATCTCCGTGCAGACGAACGCGTTGCGCGGCTCCAGGCCGCGCTCGGCCATCGTCCGCTCGAGGCGGCGACGCAGCGCCGAGTTGTCGCGGTAGGCGATCAGGTCCTCCGCCGCGAGCTCCTCGAACGTGATCCGCTGTCGCGCGCACAGCGGATGGTCGACCGGAAGAGCCACGACGATCTCCTCCTCCCAGAGCAGGGTGGCCGCGAACTCGTCGCCCAAGGTGTCGGGATCCAATGCCCCGAAGGCGCAGTCGAGCTCGTCGGCGCCCAGCGCGGCCAGCACGTCGTCCTGGGTGGACTCGACCATGTGGATCGCCACTCCGGGATGCGCAGCGCGGAAGTCGGCCAGCAGCCCGAACAGGTCGTAGGGACCGGTCGGATAGACGCCGCCGATGCGCAGCTGCCCGCTCAACAGGCCTGAGATCTCCTCCAGCTCGCTGTGCATGTCATCGACCTCGGCGAGCACTCGCTCCGCATAGCCCAGAATCACCCGGCCTTCGGCCGTGAGCTCGACGCTGCGGCTCGTGCGCCGGAAGACCTCGATCCCGAGCTCCTGCTCCAGGCGACGGATCTGCTGCGAGACCGCCGATTGACTGAGGTAGAGCTCCTCACCGGCCTTCGTCAGCGAGCGGTGCTGGGCAACGGCGACGATCGTGCGGAGGTGGCGCAGCTCCATTGCGTCATCGTCCGAGCAGGGCAGCCAGAAGTCCAAGTAATCCTTCTGCTGGCAGCCATGCGGGGCGTAATGGACGCGACCCGTCCCCGTCAGCGCCCGAACAGCTTGCGCACCTCCGCCGAGTAGGCGCCCTTCGCGGCCAGGTTGTGGCGCAGGGCGCCGAAGTAGGCCTCGCGGTCGTTCGCGACGCTGGGCGCGCGGAGGTCGTGCGCGGCGTAGACGATGAACAGCCTCAGCCGCCGGCCGATCGCCGGGTCGGAGCGCATGTCGGCGACCGTGGACTCCAGGGCGGCCGCTGCCTGGGCGTAGGTCTGGTTCGCGGGCCAGCCATAGTTTTCGGTGAGTCCCGCGCCGTCGTTCGAGCTGAGCCCGTACTCGGTGATGTCGATCGGGATGTTGGAGGGCGCCCCGTTGGCTGCCGTCTGCGCGATCAGGCGGCGCAGCCTCGGCTCCCACTTGGAGCGCGGCCCGTACGGGTGGACCGTCCACCCGGCGACCAGCTTGCCGAGCTTCGGCACGGCCTCGAACATGTGGTTCACCCAGCTCCCCGAGCCCGTGCCGCCGTCGTCCGCCTGGGCGAGCAGATCAACGTGACGCCTGGCGGCGATGGCTGAACGCGCCTGGGCGAAGCGGGTGGCGTAGAGCTCGGCCCGGTCCATGTAGGACCGGTCGGTATAGGTGTCCCCGTACTGATCGCGGTACGACGTCTCGTTGCCGAACTCGATTTGCCGCACCGCTGGATGGCCACCCCGGCGCTTCGCCCAGAAGCTCCCGCCCCGGCCGAACGCGTCGGCCCAGGTGCCCAGGTTCCTTGCCTCGGCCGCTGTCGGCATGCGGCCGTGGAAGCCCGCCAGCAGCAGTGGTCGCGCACCGCGGCGTGCGATCGCGGCGACGCTCCCGCGCATGGACGCCACCGGCGTGCCGATGTCGAACTCGACGCGCACCACGTCGGCGCCGAGCTTCCCGGCAGCGGTCGCGGAGAGCCGATGGTTTGCGGTCGAGACGAGCCCGGGGGTGAACCGCTGCCCGGCGTCAGCCGAGTCGGAGCGGCAGCCCGCCGTCAAGCCGCCCAGGAGAACCGCAAGCGTGACAAGGAGCCAATATCGCAAGCGCTCCACTGTGGCAAAGCCGTCGCAAGCGCGTCGGGCTCGCCTTGGCGTGGCCTGCCGCAATCCGCTACCCGGGCCAGCATCCACGCCGCGCCACCGTTGTGGGCGCGGGCTCCTTCGGCACCGCGGTCGCTGTGCTGCTTGTACGCACGGGCCTGCGCACGGCGCTGCTGTGCCGGACCGCCGAGCAGGCGGACGAGCTCGCGCGCGGACGTCACAACCAGCGCTACCTGCCCGGGGTGGAGCTGCCGCGCGAGCCCTCGACGTGGTGGTGCGGCTCAAGGCATGGCTGCGACGCCGCTAGACTCGAAGCAGCCATGAAGACCGAAATTCACCCCGAGTACGTGCCGGCCCACGTGCGCTGCACCTGCGGCAACGAGTTCTGGACTCGCTCCACAAAGCCCGAGCTTCACGTCGAGATCTGCTCCAACTGCCATCCGTTCTACACGGGTCGCCAGAAGCTGGTCGATACCGGTGGCCGGGTGGAGCGGTTCCGCCGCCGCGCCGCGCGCGCCGGCCACTGACCCAACTGCGCAACTCAGGCGCCTCCGGCCTGTTCTCACGGAGCATGCCTCGGAGGCTCCTGACAGCGCTTGTCCTCATCGCCGCCACGGCGGCGGCTGTCACTTCGGCTTCCGCGGCCGACCCGCAGGTACCCGTCCGCGTGAAGCTGAAGGACTGCTCGATCGAGGGTGCGTCCGCCCTGTTCGTGGCGCACATGCGCCCGGTGACCGGGAGCGACCGCATGTGGCTGCGCTTCAAGCTGCTCGAGAAGGCCGACGCCGGCTTCCGTTCGCTGAAGGCGCCCGGACTCGGCCGCTGGCGCAAGTCGAAGCCGGGCGTCGGGGTGTTCGCCTACCGCCAGGCCGTGCGGGGCCTGGAGGCCGGCTCGCTCTATCGCGCCGAGGTGGACTTCCGCTGGTACGACGCGAGCGCGAACATCATCCAGACCGCCAGGCGCCGCTCGGCTGTCTGCCGTCAGTTCGACGTGCTGCCGAACCTCACCGCCACGCCCATCGGCACGAAGGCGATGAGCAGGCAGGGCGTGGAGCGCTATCGCGTGCTTGTCACCAACGAGGGCATCGCGCCCGCAACCGGCGTGCCGGTGCGCCTGACCGTCGACGGCGACGTCGTCGACACGGTGATCGTCCCGGCATTGGTGCCGGCCGAGCGCCGCGTGGTGATCATTCCGGGGCCGGCCTGCACCAGCTCGGTGGAGGCCCAGGCCGATCCGGACGGCGTGATCGTGGAGTCCTCGGAGAGCGACAACGCACACGAGGTCAGCTGCGCCGACTTGCAGCCGGGCTAAGGTAGCCCACCTGGGCGCCGATACCATCGTGGAGGTGAGCGCATCTCCACCGACCAACGGTCAAGCGCCAGACCACCTGAAGGAGGCCACCAAGGACGCCCCGATCGGCGGCCAGGCGGTGCTCGAAGGCGTGATGATGCGCGGCATCTCGACGTGGGCGGTAGCGGTGCGCACGCCGTCCGCCGAGCAGCTTGCCGCCGGCGGCCCCGACTCCAAGGAGGGGGCCAAGGGCGAGATCGAGGTGATCTCGGAGCCGCTGGTCTCGTGGACCAAGCGCCACCGGCTGCTGCGCCTCCCGGTCGTGCGCGGCGTGGTGGCGCTCGCCGAGTCGCTCAAGATCGGCTTCCGGGCGCTCGGCATATCCGCCAACGCGCAGGTGCCGCCCGGCGACGACGGCGCCCAGAAGGAGATCGGCGGCGGCGCCTGGGCCGGCACGATCGCCTTCGCGCTGCTGTTCGCGGTTGGGCTCTTCTTCCTCCTGCCCGCCGGCCTCACCAACCTGTTCGCGGACTCGATCCCCAACGGGTTCGTCTTCGTGGTGATCGAGAAGCTGATCCGCATCTCGATCTTCCTCGGCTACCTGTGGCTGATCTCGCGCATGCCGGACCTGCAGCGCGTGTTCGAGTACCACGGCGCCGAGCACAAGACGATCTCGTGCTACGAGGCCGGTGAGCCGCTCACCCCGGAGAACGCCCAGCGCTTCTCGCGTTTCCATCCGCGCTGCGGGACCAGCTTCCTGCTGCTCGTGATGATCGTGGCCATCGTCGTCTTCGCCCCGCTCGGCAAGCTGGACTGGCCCTTGCTGTTCGCCTCGCGCGTCCTCGGCATTCCCGTGGTCGCCGGCCTGGCGTTCGAGCTGATCAAGTGGTTCGGCCGCAACCGCACGAAGCGCTGGGCGCGCGCTCTGATGTGGCCGGGGATGCAGCTTCAGCGCCTGACCACGCGCGAGCCCGACCTGTCTCAGCTGGCCGTGGCGATCGCGGCGCTCGAGGCAGTGCTGGCCGTGGAGAACCCCCGCGCCGCGTCCGAGGAAGACCTGGTCGGGATCGAAGTCGTGGCGTAGCTGCACGAGCGGCTCGACCCAGCGCTGCTGCGGCTGCTCGCCGCCGAAGGGGTCCCGCTGACCGCCGCCCAGATTCGCGACCGCTGTGCGGACCCATGGGCGCCCCCGCTCGTGGAGGAGTGGCTGCCAGAGGCATTTCACCGCGGCCTGGTCAACGTGCGCCGCCACTCCGATCTGCCGTCCGAATGGAAGCTGACGAGGAAGGGTGAGCGCGCGGCTCGCGGCTTGCGGACGGATGACCGGGGTTAGCCCGAGGGATCAGCCTCGGATGTTCCGGTTCACGCGGAAGAGATTGTCCGGGTCGTAGGTGCGCTTGATCTCGACCAGGCGGTCGAAGTTGGCGCCGTAGGTGTCCCTGATGCGCTGCTCGTCCTCGTCGGCGGTCTGGAAGTTGATGTAGTTGCCGCCGGTCGAGAAGGGGCGCACTCGCTCCCAGGCGTCGCGCACCCACTGCCGGAAGCGGTCGCCATTCGGCTCGTCCGCCTCCCACATGCCGTTCACCCCCAAGGCGAAGCGAGCGTCGCGGTTGCCTACCGCTCCGTCGTCGTCTCCGTGGTCGTTGAGGGCGCCGCCGAGGTGGAGGAAGCCCACTTCGGCTCCCGGAATCGGGCAGTCGGCGAACAGGTCGCGGGTGGTCGCCAGCAGCTCATCGCTCAGCTCGGCGAGGTACTCGGTCTTCCAGTAGTAGTGGTTGCCCTTCGGCTCGGTGTCGTCGAGGTACGACTGCACCTCGGTGTAGGGCTGATCAGCGAGCAGGTCCACGACCGGGTCGCCCAGCGCGCGGATCGGCGCCAGCGCCTCGTCTGTCTTGGCGAGGTCCCCGCTGTAGCAGACCGCCATCGCGCAGATGCGCCGGCCGTGCCACTGCTCGGGCACGAAGGGCGCAGGGGGAGCTTCGAGCAGTACCAGCCAAACGGCCAGCTCCCTGGGCGCTCCGGAGGTGATCGCCCGGTAGGCCTGGAGGATCTCGCCGGCGCGCTCGAACGGCCAGGCGATCAGTCCGCCATGGACGATGGGGCCGACCTCGTGCAGGCGCAGCACGAGCGAGGTGACGACGCCAAGGTTGGCGCCGGCGCCGCGGATCGCCCAGAAGAGGTCCAGGTGATCGTCGCGGCTGGTCCGCCGGACACGCCCGTCCGCTGTGACGATCTCCACCTCGAGCAGGTTGTCGACGGTCCAGCCGAAGCGGCGGGTGAGGTAGCCGAGGCCGCCGCCAAGCGTCAGTCCGGCCACGCCGACCTCGGAGATGAAGCCGAGCGGCGTGGCGAGGCCGTGCAGCTGTGTCTCGCGGTCGACGTCGCCAAGGGTGCAGCCCGGCTGGACGGTGGCGGTGCGCGCCTCGGAATCCACGTCGACCCCGCGCATGCGCGACATGTCGATCGTCAGGCCACGATCGGCGAGCGCGGTGCCGGCGATGTTGTGGCCGCCGCTGCGCACGGAGACCGGGAGGTCGTGATCGCGGGCGAAGCACACGGCTTCCACCACGTCCGCCGTGCCGGTCGGCTGCACCACGAGCGCGGGCGTCTTCTCGATCATCCCGTTCCAGAGGCGCGTCGCGTCCTCGAAGCCGGTGTCCCCGGGCAGGAGCAGGGTGCCGCGCAGGCGCCGGCGCAACTCCTCGGCAAGCGCGGTCGTGGTCTCGGCGGTGGCGATGGTGGATCCGGTCATCGTGTCTCCATTCCGGTCGGGGCGCGACGTTGGCGTCCAGATGGCGACCCTAGGACCGCGGCCCGGGGCTCCGCATCCGTGCAAACACCCAACTTCCGCCTCCCGGCGGCGTGGGTAGTTCCACCCACGAGGCCGCTCAGATCAGCTCGTGCTCGTACGCGTAGGCCGTGGCGGCGGCGCGCGAGGAAACGCGCACCTTGGCGAAGATGTTGCTCACGTGCCGGTCCACGGTGCGCTCGCTCAGGACGAGCTCGGCGGCGATCGCCTTGTTCGTCGCGCCGCCGGCGACCAGGCGCAGCACCTGCAGCTCCCGCTCCGTGAGCCCGGGGGAAGCACGGTCGGCGGCGGTTGGGGCGAGCGTGTCGAGGTGGGCGAGGTCGGGCGCCGCGTCCAGCCCTTCGAACGCGCTCCTCGCGCCATCCAACTCCAGCACGGCGGCGTCGTCGTCGCCCAGCGCGCGGCACGCAAGCCCCACAAGCACGCGCGAGCGGGCCGCATCGTACGGCGCCTGGAGCTCCTGCCACAGGCGGCACGCCTGCCGCAGAGCCACCAGCGCGGCGTGAGCGTCGCCGCCGGCGAGCTCAATCGCGCCTCGGGCGTGCGCCACCATCGCGTCGAGCATCGCGCTGCCGTAGCCGGCGGCGATCCGTTCCAGCTCGGCGCCGGCCACGCGCGCCTGCTCCCTGTCGCCAACCGCCAGCATGATGTCCACGCAGGCGGGGAGGAGCCCGGCGCGCAACAGAGGCTCGCTGCGCTCGCCGAGCACGCGGCGGATGGCTGCGGCCGCGGAGGCGGGGTTGCCCTGCGAGAGGCGCAGGAGGGCCAGGCCGGGCTGCGGCTCGCGGCCGTTGAGGCTCGCCTCCCGGTAGGCCTCCTCTGCTTCGACGAACCTTCCCTGCAGGCGATGGACCTCGCCCTGGCGGTAGTACGCCTCGGCGCTCGCCAACTCGTTCCGACCTTCCGCGCAGCGCTCTCCGGCTCGCCGGGCCTCCGCCAGCGCGTCGCTCCAGGCGCCGTGGAACTGCATGATCTCGGCGCGATGGACGAGGCAGCGACCGGTGAAGGCGACCATGTCCGGTTGCTGCGCACACCATCGTGTCAGGGCATCCGTCCACTCTTGCGCGCGGCGCAGCGCGTAGACCTGCTGACACCCGTCGATCACGCTGCAGTAGACGAGGCCGGTCACGATCGGCGAGAGCTCGCCGGCGGTCACGGCCACCATGGCCTCGTCGAGCAGAGCGAGCCCCTCCTCGACCCGACCCAGCTTCACCAGCACGATGCCCTGCTCGTGCACGGCGATGGCCAGCAGGTCCGCGTCGCCAAAGCGCCCGCCGATCTCAGCTGCCTGGGCTGAGAGCGCGTACGCGTCCTCGTGGTCGCCGCTCGCCTCCAACTGCGCCGCGATCGGGATCAGCAGGTAGCCCCGCTCGACGCAGTCGCGCTGCTCGCGCTCCAGCAGTCGCTGGGCGCGGCCAAGCCATCCGGTCGCGCGCCCGGTCTCGCCCCTCAACGCCAGGCTGAGGCAGAGCCAGAACGCGCAGCGCACGGCCCGGAGCGCTTCGCCCGCATCCAGGTGCGCCTGGTGGGCGCGCTCCAGCGTGCTCGCCCACTCGTCGTCCCGGCCGATCATGTAGGCCGAGGTGGCCAGCAGCTCGAGACCGTCAGCTCCCAGCGAAGCCGACCGGTCGGCGCGTGACAGCGATTCGTGAGCGTCGAGCCAAGCGCGCCGGGCGTAGGACTCACGGCCGCGTTCGAGATCCTCGATGGCCTGCAGCCTACGCGGGTCGCGCACGGATGCGATGTTTAGGCCGGGCGCTGGTCAGGGACGACTCTCTGATGGGAGATCTTCTACTCACCGGGGCGACCGGCTTCGTTGGACAGGAGCTGCTCGTGCGTCTGCTCGAGCGTGGCGATCGCCACGTGCACGCACTCGTCCGCGCCGAGGACGATGAGGCCGCCGCCGCCCGCCTGCCCAGGCACGCGCGTCTGAGCGCATGGCCGGCGGACATCGAGCGGGCCGGGTTGGGGCTCGACGGCCGGCGCGCTGACGCGCTCGCCGAGCGGGTCTCCACCGTGATCCACTGCGCCGCTTCGGTGTCGTTCTCGCTCGGCCTCGACGAGTCACGGCGCGTGAACGTGGACGGCACCCGTCGCATGGCGGAGCTGGCCGAGCGCTGCGCCCGGCGCGGCGGCGGGCTCGAGCGCTTCTCCTACGTGTCGACCGCCTACGTCGCCGGCGCCCACAACGGCGCGTTCGGCGAGGACGACCTCGATGTCGGGCAGGACTTTCGCAACCCCTACGAGCGGTCGAAGTTCGAAGCCGAGCGGCTGCTGCGTGAGCGCGCCGCCGCGCTGCCCCTGCAGGTGCTGCGCCCGAGCATCGTGGTAGGCGACAGCCGCACCGGCTGGACCTCGTCCTTCAATGTCCTCTATCCGCCGCTGCGCGCCTTCGCGCGCGGCGCTGTGCCGGCGCTCCCCGCCCGGCGCCGCTCGCCGGTCGACGTGGTGCCCGTGGACTACGTGGCCGACGCCGCAGACCGGCTCGCGCGCGAGGGCCCGGACGGCACGTTCCACCTCGTCGCCGGCCGCAACGCCACGACGGTCGGCCGGCTGATGGAGCTCGCGTCGCGACGCTTCCAGCGCCCCGCCCCGCCGGTCTTCCCGCCGCGTCTCTACCGGCGGCTCGTGCATCCGCTGCTGCTGCCGCGCCTGAGCCGTGCTCGGCGCGACGGACTGCGGCGCATGGAGGTCTACTTCCCCTACTTCTCCATGCGCGTGCGCTTCGCCGATCGCCGCCACCCGCCGGCGCCCCCGGTCGAGCGCTACTTCGAACGCGTGCTCGACTTCGCCGAGCACGCGCGGTGGGGGCGCCGCCCCGTCGAGCGGCCGCCTGCCGCGGGGGTCGTACCCTTGTCTGCGTGATCGAGAGGCTCGTGGAGCAGATCGAGAGCCGTTTCGCCGAGCTCTCGCGGCAGATGTCGGATCCGGAGGTGATCGGCGACCAGCGGCGTTACGCGGAGGTCGGCCGCGCCTACCGCGCGCTCGAGGCTGCGCATCAGCTCGCCCAGGAATGGCGGCGCGCGACGGACGACGCCGCCGGGGCGCGCGAGCTGTTGGCCGAGGACGGCGACGAACCGGAGCTGCGCGAGATGCTGCGCACCTCCGAGGAGCGCCTCGGCGAGCTCGAGGAGGAGATCCGGCTCGCCATGGTCGAGCCAGATCCGAACGACGACAAGGACGTGATCGTCGAGATCCGGCCGGGCACGGGCGGGGAGGAGGCGGGGCTATTCGCGGCCGACCTGTACAGGATGCTGTCCCGCTACGCGGACCGGCGCGGCTTCAAGCAGGAGCCGCTCGAGCTGAGCGACGGGCACTACACCTTCGCCGTCAAGGGCCAGGGCGCCTACAGCATCTTCAAGTACGAGGGCGGGACGCACCGTGTGCAGCGGGTCCCGGAAACCGAGTCGCAGGGCCGCATCCACACGTCCACGGCCACGATCGCCGTGCTGCCCGAGGCCGAGGAGGTCGACGTTCAGATCGACCCGAACGACCTGCAGGTCGACGTCTACCGGTCATCCGGGCCGGGTGGGCAGTCGGTCAACACGACCGATTCGGCCGTGCGCATCACCCACAAGCCCACCGGGCTGGTGGTCTCGATGCAGGACGAGAAGTCGCAGCTCCAGAACCGCGACAAGGCCATGCGCGTCCTGCGCGCGCGTTTGCTGGAGCGCGAGCTGGCGGCCCAGCAGGCCGAGGTTGCGGCGCAGCGGCTGGCGCAGGTGGGCTCGGGCGAGCGCGCCGAGAAGATCCGCACCTACAACTTCCCCCAGGACCGCGTGACCGACCACCGCGTCGGCCTGACCAAGGGCAACCTGCCGGGGGTCCTGGCCGGCGAGCTCGACGGGTTCACCGCGGCGCTCGAGGCCGAGGACAAGCGACGGAAGCTCGAAGTCTCGGCGGTGTGACAGTCCGCGACGCGCTCGACGCCGCCGTCGCGGCGCTCGCGGCGGCCGGCTGCGAGACGCCGCGTCTCGACGCCGAGCTGCTGATCGCCGACGCGCTCGGCGTGGGCCGTTCGGCGCTGGTCGTCGACCCGTCGCTGCCGGTTACCGGCGCCGCCGCGCGGGTCATCGGCGAACGCGTGCGGCGGCGGGTGGCGCGCGAGCCGGTGGCCTACATCCTGGGTCGCAAGGGCTTTCGCCGGCTCGAGCTGATGGTGGACCGGCGCGTGCTGATCCCGCGCCCCGAGACCGAGCTGCTGGTGGAGGTGGCGCTGGAGCTACCGCCCGGCTCGCGCGTGCACGACGTCGGCACCGGCTCGGGAGCGGTGGCGCTGGCGCTGATCGACGAGCGCCCGGATCTGGTGGTGAGCGCCTCCGATGCCTCTGCGTGCGCCGTCGAGGTCGCCCGGGCGAATGGGCTCTCCGGTGCCTTCGTTCACCGCGGGCTGCCGCTCGGCGACTACGACATGGTCGTCGGCAACCTGCCCTACGTGCGGGAGGACGAGTGGTCGTCGTTGGCCCCCGAGATCCGGTTGTACGAGCCGCGCGAGGCGCTGGTGGCGGGCGCGGATGGGCTGGATGCGATTCGGGCCGTTGTGGGTGGAGCTCCGCGCGGGAGGCGGCTGGCTCTCGAGCACGCGCCCGGGCAAACGGAAGCGGTAAAGGGGCTGTTGCGCCAGCCGCGCACGCTCTCCGATTTGGCCGGGCGGCCGCGCGTGACGGTCGGGGTGGCGTGGCCGTGACCCCCGAGGAGGTCGGCACGTTCGAGCGCTGCATCGCCGTCGGCGGCGTGGCGCTCTTCCCGGCCGACACCGTCTACGGGCTCGCCACGGATCCCGATTCCGCTGAGGGTGTGCGGCGGCTCTATGCGCTCAAGGGTCGCCGGCCCGACCGGCCCGCGGCGGTGATGTTCTTCCGCCTCGAGCTGGCCCTGGCGGCGCTGCCGGAGCTGCCGTGGCCCGCGCGCGGCGCGGTCGAGCGGCTGCTGCCCGGCGCCGTGACCCTGCTGCTGCCGAACCCTGGGCGCCGTTTCCCGCTTGCCTGCGCCGACACGCCTGAGGTGCTCGGCCTGCGCGTGCCGCGGCTGGAGGGCGAGCTCGCCGCGCTCGCGGGGGTCAGCTGGCCGGTCCTCCAGTCGAGCGCGAACGTGTCGGGCGGCGAGGAGGCGCAGCGCGTCGACGAGGTGGACGACAGCGTGCGCGCGGGCGTGGACCTGATCCTGGACGGCGGCGAGCTGCCCGGCACGCCGTCGACGGTTGTGGACCTCACCGCCTACGACCGCGAGGGCTCCTTTGCGATCGTTCGCGAGGGAGCGGTTTCGGGCGCTGAGCTGCGCCGGCGCCTCGGCCTGTTCGGGTGATCCCGATGCTACGGTCCTCACGATGAGCGAGTTGAGTCCCGACTACTTCACGAAGCCCGTCGCAGAGGTCGATCCCGAGATCGCCGAGGTGCTCGTCAACGAGGCCGCTCGCCAGGAGACGACGCTCGAGATGATCGCCTCGGAGAACTTCGTGCCGCAGGCGATCCTCGACACCGGCGGCTCGGTGCTCACCAACAAGTACGCCGAGGGCTATCCGGGCAAGCGCTACTACGGCGGCTGCGAGTTCGTGGACATCGCCGAGCAGCTGGCGATCGATCGCGCCAGGGAGCTCTTCGGCGCCGACCACGTGAACGTGCAGCCGCACTCGGGCGCCCAGGCCAACTCCGCCGTCTACATGGCGCTGCTGGAGCCCGGGGAGCGCATCCTCGGCATGAAGCTCGACCACGGCGGCCACCTCTCGCACGGGATGAAGATCAACTTCTCCGGGCTCTACTTCGACATCGTGTCCTACGGCGTGCGCGAGGAGGACTCGCGCCTCGACATGGACGAGCTGCAGCAGATCGCCGAGGACTCGCGGCCCAAGCTGATCCTCGCCGGCTGGTCGGCGTACCCGCGCCAGCTGGATTTTCAGCGCTTTCGGGAGATCGCCGACTCGGTCGGCGCCCTGCTGATGGCCGACATGGCCCATTTCGCCGGCCTGGTGGCCGCCGAGCAGCACCCCAGCCCGGTGCCCTACTGCGACGTCGTGACGACCACGACGCACAAGACGCTGGGCGGGCCGCGCGGCGGGATGATCCTGTGTCGCGAGGAGTTCGCGAAGAAGATCAACTCGCGCGTGTTCCCCGGGCATCAGGGCGGTCCGCTGATGCACGCGATCGCCGGCAAGGCGGTGGCGATGAAGGTGGCGCAGTCGGAGCTGTTCCGCGAGCGGCAGGCGCGCACGCGCGAGGGCGCCTCGATCGTGGCGGAGGAGATGCTCGCCGCGGGGGTCAACGTGCTCACCGGCGGCACGGACGTGCATCTGGTGCTGGCAGACCTGCGCGACTCGGAGCTCGACGGACAGCAGGCGGAGAACTGCCTGCACGAGATCGGCATCACGGTCAACCGCAACGCCGTGCCGTTCGACCCACGGCCGCCCGCCGTGTCCTCGGGCCTGCGCATCGGCACGCCCGCGCTCGCCACTCGGGGTTTCCAGGCGGATGACTTCCGCGAGGTGGGCAGGATGATCGGCGAGACGCTGACGGGCGACTTCACCGACGACAAGAAGTCCGAGCTGTCACAGCGCACGCGGACGCTGGCCGAGCGCTATCCGCTCTATCCCCAGCTCGCGCCGGCCACCGTCTAGCGCAGCCCGCGGGCGCGCCGCCGGCCGGAGTCGCCTGAGTCTCTGGATACCCTGACCGGCATGGACGAGCTCGATGCCCTCTGGGCGTTCCTCGTCGCGGCCGTGATCGCCTTCGCGGCAACGCCGCTCACCGCCCGCTTTGCCACCAGGCTCGGCGTGCTCCACCATCCGCGCGAGCGCGACCTGCACGACCGTCCCGTGCCGGGCCTGGGCGGGCTCGCGATCCTCGCCGCCGTGGCGGCCTCGGCGCTGATCTTCCTGCCGGGCAACCAGGAGACGCGCGGGATCGTCGGCGGCGCCATGGCGATCGCGCTGGTCGGGGCGCTCGACGACGCGCGGCAGGGCGGCCTGCACCCGCTGGTCAAGCTGATCGGGCAGTTCGCGGCAGCCGCCATCCCGGTCTGGTGCGACGTGCGGGTGGAGAACATGACGCTGCCGTTCGTCGATCCCATCGACCTCGGCGCGTGGGGCTATCCGCTCACGCTGGTCGGGATCGTCGCCGTCATGAACGTCGTGAACTTCACGGACGGAGCCGACGGCCTGGCGGCGGGGGTGTGCACGATCGCGGCGGCAACGTTCGCGGTGATCGCGCTGTCGCTCGACCGCGTCGACGCCGGGGTGCTGGCGGCGCTCACCGCGGGGGCGGCGATCGGCTTTCTGTGGCACAACTTCCACCCGGCCTCGATCTTCATGGGCGACGCCGGCTCCAACCTGCTCGGGTTGCTGCTGGCCTGCGTCGCCATTCAGGGCGTGCTGAAGACGGCCGCCGTCGTGGCGCTGTTCTTCCCGTTGCTGATCCTCGCCGTGCCGGCCCTCGACGCCACGTTTGTGATCGCCAAGCGGATCAAGTACGGGCGGCCCGTCTACTCGGCCGACCGCTGGCACTTCCACCACCGCTTCGCGAACATCGGCTTCTCGCAGCGGCGCACGGTGCTCTACCTGTACGGGTGGACGCTGTCGCTGGCCGCCCTGGCGCTGGCGATGCGCTTCGTGCCCTATTCGGATGACGACGGCACCCTGCACGTGGGCTGGACGCTGGTGATCGTGGGGTTCGCGCTGATCGCCGTCGCGGCGAGCGTCTACCTCGTGATCGTGCTGGAGATCCTCAAGTTCAAGCGCTTCCGCGAGCGCGAGCTGCGCCGCCAGGTCGAGACGGGCGAGATCGCCGCGCTGAGCGCGTCCGAGATCGACACCGAGATCGAGCGCGAGGTGGAGACCGGCGAGTTCAAGGCTGTGCCGCCGCCCGAGACGGGGGAGTTCGAGGCCGTCACGCAGCGGGACTGAGGGTGCTCTTCCGCCGCCGCTCCCTCGACGGGATCAAAGCCGGGGAGATCACGCTTGCGTTCCGCCGGTGGGATCGGCCACGTGTGCGCCCGGGCGGGCGCCAGCGCACGGCGGTCGGCGAGCTGGCCATCGACTCGCTCGCCCCGGTTGAGCGCGCCGGCATCACGTCGGAGGACGCCGCACGGGCCGGACACGCGTCGCTGGACGAGCTGTTCGCCGAGCTCGACGCACGCGGGGATGCCCCGATCTGGCGGATCGAGCTGCACTGGGCGGGGGAGGACCCACGCCGCTCGCTGCGCGAGCGCGCGGACCTCGAGGGAGCCGACTTCGAGGAGCTCCGCGCCCGGCTCGAGCGGCTCGACCGGGCCAGCCGGCACGGCCCGTGGACGCATGAGACGCTCGATCTGATCGCCCAGCGGCCCGAGGTGCGCGCGGCCGACCTGGCCGCGGCGGTCGGCCGCGAGAAGCATCCGTTCAAGCTCGACGTGCGCAAGCTCAAGGAGCTCGGCCTGACGGAGAGTCTCGAGGCGGGCTACCGGCTGTCGCCGCGCGGCCGGGCGCTGCTGCAGTTGCTCCGCCGCGCCGAACGGCGGCAATAAGGGGTGGCCCGGGCCGGGTGGCGGCCTCGCCGGGGGGCGGCCCCCGCCCGGGGGTGGCGGCCCCCGCTCGAGCGGCCCCTCAAAAAAGCGAGCGCTGCTCCGGCGGTGGCGCCGCCATGTCGGGCTGAGCGTCCTCAGGCTCCTCGCCGAAGCCGTTGCGTGCGGCCGGATCGCGGCGCAGGCCGGTGACCCGCCGCCCGGCGCGCACCATTCGCGACAGCCGCTCGCGCTCCGCCTTGGGGGCGTAGGCGCCCCGGGCATACAACGCTTCGTAGCGCGGCACCAGGTCCGGCCGGTAGGAGCGCAGCCAGTCCATCACGATCTCGCGCACCTCGCCGCGCAGATGCAGGCAGATGCCGCCGATCGAGGTCGCGCCGGCCTCGGCGCAGAGCTCGAGGATCTTCTCCACCTGCTCCGGCGAGTCGTTGATGCCCGGCATCAGCGGCGCGATCAGCACGCCGGTCGGGATGCCGGCGCGGTTGAGCTCGGCGACCGCCTCGATCCGCTTGCGCGGGTGAGGCGTGTGCGGCTCGCTCGCGCGCCAGGCCTTCTCGTCGATCGTCGGGATCGACAGGTTCGCCGCGAAGCTGGGGATCTGCTTGAACAGCCCGATGTCGCGCAACAGCAGCGGCGACTTGGTCAGCACCGAGCTCGGCGTCCGCGAGTCCCGCATCGCCTCCCAGACGCCCGGCAGCAGCTCGTAGCGCTTCTCGACCCACTGGTACGGATCGGTGTTGGTCCCCAGCGCGACGTGCTCGCGCTTCCACGACGACCTCATCAGCTCGGCCCGGGCGACCTCGGGCGTGTTGACCTTGACGACGATCTCGCGCTCGAAGTCCCGCCCGGCGTCGAAGTCGAGGTAGGTGTGGGTGGGGCGGGCGAAGCAGAATTTGCACGCATGTGTGCATCCCCTGTAGGGATTGATCGTCCAGCGGAACGGCATCCGGGACGCCTTCGGCACGCGGTTCAGGACCGACTTGGCCTGGACCTCGTAGAAGCGGACGTCCAGGGCCTCCGGGGCGTCGAAGGTGCGCACGGCCGCGGGCTCGCGATAGCCCGGCAGTGCGTGAGCGGCTTCCGTCTCGACCTTGAGGTTGTCCCAGCGCACGAACGCATGTTCGCACATCGAGGGGACGGGGCGGCCGGCCCCGATCAGGCCGGCTTGCGCCCCAGCAGGAAGCCGCACGCCGCCGCCGCGACCCCGCCGATCACCGATGCGGCCAGCTACGCGCCCGCGCGCCCCGGCTCCCCGGCGTCCACGTCGAGCACCACCTGCACCGAGAAGGTCGAGAACACCCGCCCAGGAAGCCTAAAGCGCCACCACCCCGCAGACGCCGCCGATGGCGACCAGCAGCGCGGTCACTCGTCCCCGAACGCCGTCACGATCAGCCGGCGCGCGCCGCCGTTGTCGCGGTGCTCGCACAGGTAGATCCCCTGCCAGGTGCCCAGCGCGAGCCGGCCGTCTCGCACCGGGATCACCAGCGACGTGTCCGTGAGGGCCGCCTTGATGTGGGCCGGCATGTCGTCGTCGCCCTCGAGCGTGTGGGTGAAGTAGCCGGCCCCGTCGGGCACCGCCCGGTCGAACCACGCCGCGAAGTCGCGCCGGACGTCGGGCGACGCGTTTTCGTTGAGGGTCAGCGACGCCGACGTGTGCTGCATGAACACCAGGGCGATCCCGACGCTCAGCGAGCCCAGCTCGGGCACGCCCTCGACGATCTCATCCGTGACGAGATGGAAGCCTCGCGCGCGCGGGCGAAGCGTGATCTGACTCTGAATCCACATCGAGCGCACAGAAAGCTTAAGAAATTTGCCGCTACCAGCCGATAACAACTGGAAATGGGCCTCCTGTCCGTCCTTGCCGCCGGGGCGCTGGTCCTGCTCGTTGTGGTCTTCCACCAACGGCGCCGGATAGCCGCGCTCACGGCCCGCCTGTCGGAGACGAGCCGCGTGGACGCGCTCACCGGCCTGTTGACCCGGCGCGCCTTCGAGGAGCAGCTCAACTTCGAGCTGGACCGCTCGCGACGCACCGGCCGCCCGGTGTCGGTCATAATCGGCGAGACGTACGGCATGGGCCGCCTCAACTCCGAGCGCGGCCACGCGGCCGGGGACATCGCGCTCCAGCACGTCGCGCTCCACATGTCGAAGTGGAAGCGGCGGATCGACTCCGCCGGGCGCCTCGGCGGTGAGAAGTTCGGCGTGCTGCTGCCCGAGACCGACGAGCACGGTGCCTTCCTTGTGGCCGAGCGGCTGCGCCGCGCGTCGCGCCGCAGCTTTTCGCACGACGCCCTGCCGCTGACGATCTCCTTCGGCGTGGCCAGCTACCCCGAGCACGGCGAGCAGTTCGGCGTGCTGATGGGCGCCGCCACCCGAGCAGTCGACGCGGCCGCGGAGCTCGGCCGCGACC